>NZ_JBSHBP010000035.1:0-89946 GCF_053612065.1 Streptomyces sp. NPDC054765
GGTGCGGGACTGCTGCGCTTTACGTCCCGCACCCCACCACCTCCGGCCCGTCACCTCCGGCCCGTCACCTTCCGTGGGTGCCGCGGCTGTCCCTGGAGGGCGTGCGCGGGGTGTCTGCGGGCTTCCGGGGTGCCGCGCGCGGGCTGGTCAACGAGGCTTGCGCCAGGGCCACTTGGGGCCTTCGTCGGCTGTCTTCCCCGCGGGGTCGTACGCGTACTTCCACCCGCCCGGCAGCCCCAGACGGCCCACCCGCCCCGGGACGCGCCGGTAGACATGCACCGTCGGCGGGCGGTCGTCGTCCTGCGGCACCGGGACCTCGTACGTCTTCGGCGGCCGGCCGGTCATGCCGGCCAGTACGGGCAGTACCCGGCCGTCCAGCGGGCCGCCGACGAAGAGGGTGTTCTCGCTTCTCACGCCCCCAGTGTCACACCCGCCCTCAGTGTCACACCGCCACGGCGCAACCGCTGATCACAGCAGATGCGTGGCGTCGCTCACGACGGGCAGGATGCGGCGGGCCAGATCGCCGGCCGGGCCGTCGGCGGTCTCCAGCTTCAGCGCCGCCCGGGTCACCCGCGCGGTCTGCGGGTCGGTGGCCGCGGTGGCGGTCAGCAGCCCGATGAAGTGGTCGACCAGCCAGTTCCGCAGCTCGTCGAGGGTCGGCTGCTTGTCCTCGTCGAGCCAGATCAGCGAGGCGGCCTCCACGGCGGTGATCCACATCCGGACGGTCAGCCGCAGCCGCAGGCCCGGCTCCGGTTCGCCCAGATGCCGCAGGATCTGGTCCGCCGCGGCGCGCCGCACCTCGTCCACGATCGCGGACGTGCGGGCGGTCTCCACGACGCTGCCGCCCTGGAGCAGCGCGCTGAACCCCGCGTCGTGCTCGTCGACGAAGGCCAGATAGCGGTCCAGCGCGCGGGACAGCCGCCGGGTGAGCGGCCCGGTCTCCGGCTCGGCGAAACAGCGCTCCAGGACATCGGCCGCGCTGCGCAGCGCGGCCTCGTACAACTGCTGCTTGCCGCCGGGGAAGTAGCGGTAGACCAGCGGGCGCGAGACCTCGGCGGCGGTGGCGACATCGTCCAGCGAGACATCCTCCGGCGCGCGTTGTGCGAACAGGTCCAGCGCGGCGGTGAGGAGCTGGCTGCGGCGCTGCTCGACGCTCAGCCTGCGGTAGGCGGGTCGGGGTACTGCTGGGGCGGTGCCGCTGCCGTTCATGAACAGCAGCGTAACCGCCCCGGGTTCCGCCTCGTACAGGTGCTCGGGGCCCACGGGGTCCATGCCGCCCCGCCTCAGGCCAGCAGGCCCGAGCTGCGCCACAACCTGCGGCCCGTACCGCGCAGTACGCCGATCTCGTCCAGGAAGCCGGTCAGCCGCCGGGCGCCGGACTGCATCACCTCGCGGCGGTGGCCGCTGGCCTTGACCTGGGCGACGGCCTCGCGCCGGTCCAGCCCGACATTGCGGTAGACATCCGGATTGACGAAGGCGACGGAGAAGACCCGGGCCGCCTCGCCGGAGCTGATGCGGGTCAGCTCCTGCTCCCAGCGCGGCGCGGTGACCATTTGGCGGCGCAGCTCCTCGCGGGCGTAGCGCACATGCCGGGCCTCCTCGGCGACATGGATACGGGTCACTCCGCGCACGATGGACTGCACCCGCTCGTCCGGGAACGTCAGCCGCTGCATCCAGTCGAGGATCTCCTCGCCGAGCAGGGTGCAGGCGAACGAACCCGGGGTGGTGGAGAAGGTCTTCAGGACCCGGGCGAGGTGGTGGTTGAGCCGGGAGACCGGGTACGCCGGCGCCCCGCCCTTCTGGATCATCCGCGCGAACATCTTGGAGTGCCGGCACTCGTCGGCTATCTCGGTGAGGGCGTAACGGACGTGTGCGCTGGTCACCGGCTTGTCGTAGATGTGCCGCACGAGCAGTTGCATCAGGATGATCTCGAACCAGATGCCCAGCGAGGCGAGCGAGGCGGCCTCGTGCCGGGAGAGGTCCTGTTGCTGCTCCGTCGACATCTTCTTCCACAGCGGGGTGTCGTAGAGCGAGACCAGCTCGGGCGGCCAGAACCACTTGCCCTCTTCGAGGGGGGCGTCCCAGTCGAGTTCGGCGTCGGGGTCGAAGGAGTGCCTGGCGGAGGAGTCGAGCAACCGCTCGGCGACCTGTTCCCGGTCCTTGAGCGGACCGAGGGCGTCCCGCAGGCCTTCGGTGTCCGTCACGGTCATCTCGCTGGGCGCGCTCGTCATGGCTGTGGCTACCTCGCTCGTGGGTCAGGGGCTGCCCGGCGGAGCGGAGCCGGACCGGCCCAGCCCGCGGTCACCTCTTATGAGACTGCGTGTCAGCAAGGGCGTCAATCCCCCGCGCACGACTTATTGACCCGTCGGTAAGAAGCGTGTGAGCCTGCCAACGACCGCCCATGACAAGGCATTTGGCGAGCCGAGGAGGCGTCCGTGTCGACCCGAGATCTCTACGTACAGGACCCAGGCGACCGCGTGTGGAAGGTGCCCGCGTCCGGCGCGGCCCGCTTCAGCTGGGACTACGACGACGGACGCGACCGGCTGCTGGCCCTCTACCAGAAGGGCAAGGACAAGCAGTGGGACGCCACCTTGCGGATCGACTGGGGCCTGGAGGTCGACCCGTACGATCCGCTCGGCACCCCGGACGAGTCCATGTCCCTGTACGGCACCAGGTACTGGGACAAAATGACCGAGAAGGACCGCGGTGAACTGCGTCAGCACTACACCTCGTGGCAGTTCAGCCAGTTTCTGCACGGCGAACAGGGCGCCATGGTCTGCGCCGCCCGGATCGTCGAATCCGTCCCGGACCTCGACGCGAAGTTCTACTCCGCCACCCAGACCATGGACGAGGCACGGCACGCCGAGATATACAGCCGCTTTCTCCAGGAAAAGATCGGGATGCTCTACCCGGTCAACGACAACCTGCAGGCGCTGCTCTCCGACACCCTCAAGGATTCCCGCTGGGACATGCCGTACCTCGGCATGCAGGTGCTGATCGAGGGCCTGGCGCTGGCCGCCTTCGGCATGATCCGCGACACCACCACCAAGCCGCTGCCCCAGCAGATCCTGACGTACGTCATGCAGGACGAGGCGCGGCACGTCGCCTTCGGCCGGATGGCGCTGCGCGACTACTACAAGCAGCTCACCGACGCCGAACTGCGCGAACGCGAGGAGTTCGTCATCGAGGGCTGCTTTTTGATGCGCGACCGGCTGCGTGGCCTGGAAGTCCTGGAGAACTTCGGCATACCGCACGAGGAAGCCGCCGAATTCACCGAGAACTCCGAATTCCTGCACCTCTTCCGCAAACTGCTCTTCAGCCGCATCGTGCCCTGCGTGAAGGACATCGGCCTGTGGGGCGAACGTCTCCAGCGCGCCTATGTGGACATGGGCGTCTTCGAGATGGGCGACTCCCCTCTCGATCTGCTCATGGCCGAGGACGAGGAATTCGCCGAAAAGCTCGACGCGGAGCGCTTCGCGGCCGAGGAGGAGGCCCGTACGGCGGAGGTCGCGGCGGCCATCGCGGAGGGCGCGGCCGGGGACTGAGCGCCAGGGCCCCCGCAACGGCCGGGGAGGGGGAGCGGCGTCCGCCGGATCCCCCCCGGCGCCTTCGCCGCCGAGGGGCCGGCCCCGGGGGCTACCGCGGCCTACGGCTCGGACAGCCCCAACAGCGCCCGCACCCGCGCGTACTTCGCCGTCAGCCGCTCCCGCGTCGGCGCGTCCAGCACGGCCAGCCGCTCCGGATCGGCGTTGTGCGCGAGGTCGGACTCCTTGACCAGCAGCGCCCCGGGCGTGGCCAGAATGCGTGCGGTGTACTCCTCAACCGGTTCGTCCGCCCGCTTGGTGACGGCCAGGATCATCGCCCTGGTCGTCTCGCTCAGCGCCGCCCCGGCCAGCCACTCCCGGCTCAGCGCCCCGTCCTCGACCGCGTCGTGCAGCCACGCCGCGGCGATCTGCTCGTCGCTGCCGCCCCGCTCGCGGACCCCCGCCGCGACCGCGGCCAGATGCCCGGCATACGGGCGGCCCGCCTTGTCGGTCTGCCCCGAGTGCGTACGCCGGGCCAGCGCCTCCACCTCGGCCAGGGACAACAGCGGGGGCGGAGCAGGTTCCATGGACGGGATCGCATCAGCCATACGGCCATTGTGACGCCAGGGCCGGGCACCGCGCGAAGGGCCTCAGCCCAGCGCCGCCGCCATCACCGCCCGCGCGATCGGCGCCGCGCTCCCTCCGCCGCTGATGTCCGCACGGTCCGCGGCCGCGTCCTCGACCACCACGGCCACGGCAACGGCCGGCTCATAGCTGTCCTTCGCCCTCGCCCAGGAGATGAACCAGGCATACGGCGTGCCCTCGTTGTGCACCCCGTGCTGCGCGGTGCCGGTCTTGCCGCCCACCGTGACGCCCTTGATCGCGGCTCGCCGCCCGCTGCCGTGCTCGACGACGTCGATCATCATCTCCTGGAGCCGCTGAGCCGTGGCCGGGCCGGTCACCTCGCGGGTGGGCCGCGGCGGACCGCCCGTGACCATGACACCCCGGGCATCGGTCACCTTGTCGACGAGCGACGGCGACGTCAGCTGGCCCCCGTTGGCGACCGCCGCCGCGACCATCGCCATCTGGAGCGGTGTGGCGGCGGTGTCGTACTGCCCGATGGCGGACAGCGCGACCTGCGAGGCGTCCATCCGCGTATCGAAGTTGCTCGGCGCAACCGGCGAGGGGATACGCAGCCGGGGGTCGTTGAAGCCGAACCTCCGGGCCGTCTCCGCCATGCGGCGCAGCCCGATCTCGGCGCCCAGCCGCGCGAAGACGGTGTTGCACGAGGCCCGGAAGGCGTCCTTGAGGGGGGCGTCCTCGCAGTCCTTGGCGGCATTGCCGAGCCGGGTGTCGGTGCCGGGCAGCGGGTAGGGGTCGGGGGAGTCCGTAGGGGCCTCGATATCGGTGACCTTGCCGCTCTCCAGTGCGGCCGCCGCGGTGACGACCTTGAAGGTGGAACCGGGCGGATAGGTCTGCCGCAGAGCCCGGTTCAGCATCGGCTGCTGCTCGGCACCGTTCAGCCGGCGCCAGGCCGCATTGACCGCAGGGCCGTTGCCGGACAGCTCACCCGGGTCGTACGAGGGCGTGCTGACCAGCGCCAGGATCCGTCCCGTACGCGGCTCGATCGCGGCCACCGCGCCCTTCTTGCCGCCCAGCCCGTCGAACGCGGCACGCTGCATCCGGGGGTTGATGGTGGTGTGCACGCTGCCGCCCCGCCGGTGGGCACGGGTCAGCTGATCCCACCAGGGGAAGGTGGCGAGCCGGTCGTCGGCGCCGGAGAGGATGCCGTCCTCGGCGCTCTCCAGCAGGGAGGTCCCGTAGGTCTGCGAGGAGTAGCCGGTGACCGGCGCGTACAGCGGCCCCGCGGTGTAGGTGCGCTCGTAGCGCAGCCGCCCGCCGCTGTCCCGGGACCCGGTGACCGGCCGCCCCGCGACGAGCACGGCACCGCGCGGCTGTGCGTATCGGACGATCGGGCCCCGGCGGTTGGCCGGACTGGCGCCATAGCCCTCCGCCTCGAAGATCTGCACCCGGGCGGCGTTGACCAGCAGTGCCACGAGGAGGAGGAAGGAGAAGGCGGCGGTGAGGCGGATGCAGCGGATCAACGGCCGGCCTCCGGGGAGGGGGCGTCATCGAGGGAGGCCGGCGGCGGCGGATGCGGCGCCCGGGGCGCGCTCGGTGACCGGGAACCGTTCGGAGACCCGGGCCCGCTCGGTGACCCGGACCCGTTCGGCGACCCGGGCCCGCTCGGTGACCGGGAACCGCTCTGCGCCTCAGGCTGCCGTAGCTTGGCCGGCTTCATGAAGCCGGTCACCCAGCTCCCCGCCCCGAGCCCGGTGCCGCCGGCGGGAAGATCGGCCGCACTGCTCCTCCCGCTGTGTGCGGCAGCACTCCTGGCACCTTGCGCCGTAGGGCTCCTGGCCACGTCCGCCGCCGCGCTCACCGCCTGGCGCCCGGCCCGGCTCCCCGCAGGGTTCCTCGCCGTACCGCTTCCCTCCGGCCGTGGCATCCGCGCCCGGTTGCTGATCCGCAGCAGCAGCGCGACGATGATCCAGTTCGTGATGACGGACGAACCGCCCTGCGCGAGGAACGGCATCGCCATCCCCGTGAGCGGAATCAGCCCCATCACCCCGCCCGCGATCACGAAGACCTGGATGGCGGGCAGCGCCGCGAGTCCCACGGCCAGCAGACTGCCGAACGGGTCCCGCAGCGCGACCGCGGCGCGATAGCCACAGGCCACCAGCAGCGCATACAGCAGAAACAGCGCGGTCAGCCCGGCCAGACCCAGTTCCTCGCCGTACGTCGCCAGGATGAAGTCGGACTTCATGGCGAAGCCGATCAGATACGAGTGGCCCTGGCCGAGGCCGGTGCCGAACATCCCCCCGGCGGCGAACGCGAACAGCGACTGGGCGAGCTGACCGGCCCCCTTGCCCGCCGCGATCCCGGCGAACGGCTGTTGCCAGTCCTCGACCCGGCTGTGCACATGCGGCTCCAGCGTGCCGACGGCAGCCGCCCCGATGCCCGCCAGGATCAGTCCGATCGCGATCCAGCCGGTCCGCCCGGTCGCCACGTACAACAGGACGACGAAGATCCCGAAGAAGAGCAGGGAGGTGCCCAGATCGCGTTCGAGCACCAGCACGGCGACGCTGACCAGCCAGATCGCGACGATCGGTCCCAGCACCCGGCCGGTCGGGAGCCGCAGCCGCCACATCCGGCGCCCGGTGTGCGCCAGCGCGTCGCGGTTGACGGCGAGATAGCCCGCGAAGAAGACGGTGAGCAGCACCTTGGCGAACTCGCCCGGCTGAAGGGAAAACCCCGCGAAACGGATCCAGATCTTCGCCCCGTTGACGGCGGGAAAGAGAATCGGCGCCGCCATCAGCACGAGCGCGAGCGCCGCACAGACATAGCCGTACCGCTGCAGTACGCGGTGGTCGCGCAGCAGCACCACCACCGCCGTGAACAGCGCGACGCCGACGGCCGACCACATCAGCTGAGTGGGGGCGGCATGGTCGGCCGGGGTCTCCTGGTCGAGCCGGAAGATCAGCACCAGCCCGAGCCCGTTGAGCAGCACGGCGGTGGGCAGCAGCAGCGGATCGGCGTACGGGGCGCGAAAGCGCACGGCCAGATGCGCGAGGAGCGCGAGCCCACCGAGCCCGGCACCGTAGCGGACCGCACCACCCGGCAGGGCATGCCATCGGGCCAGCCCCACCACGACATACCCGCAGACGCTGATGAGTACGGCGCCTACGAGGAGGGCCAGTTCGACGCCCCGCCGTTCGGGCAGTGACGGCAGGGGTGGGGGAGTGTCCGCCGGGCGCGCGGCGGCCGTCGCCCTTGCCATTGCCGTCATGCCTGGCAACGTAGCAAGCAGCGGGCGCTATTTCCGTTATGTCGGATACGACGTTCGGGGCGTCCGCAGGCCCCCGGCATCCGGTCCGGCGCGGCGCATCCCGTGACTGAACGTTTTCGGCGTAGATCCAGTATCGCCGCGGACGGCCCGGCTTGTCACCGTTCTCCGGGACGATCTTCAAGGCGGCAGGGGCCTCTAGCGTGGTGGACCGGAACTGGCCCACACCCATGGAGCGAGCGTGACGAACGACAGCGGCATGACGGCATTGGCGGCGGAGCTGGTCCGCATGTCCCAGGCGGACCAGCAGGCCGCACCGGGCGGGAACAGCGAGAACCCCGCGGAACAACTGGCCTGGCGCCGCCTCACCGCGCAGCACGGTGACCGGCTCCACCAGATCATGGACGAGTGCGGCTGGCCGACGGCGGAGCTGGTCGGTGCGGATGCCGCCCGCGCCGCATGGCTGATCGCCCAGCACGCCGACCGGCAGCTCGATGTGCAGCGGCGCGCCCTCCGGCTCCTGGGGCAGGCGGTGGAGGCGGGCTCGGCGAGCCGCCGCGAGCTGGCCTTCCTGCGTGACCGGACGCGGGTGAACGAGGGCCGCAAGCAGATCTACGGCACCCAGATCGCCGGCGTCAAGGACGGCTCCCCCGTCCCGTGGCCCTGCGAAGACCCCGAGCGCATGGACGACATGCGGGCGGAGGCGGGCATCGAGCCCTTCGACGAGTACGTCGCCAAGTTCGCGATGACCTGAGGGCGAGCCCGGCTCTGTCTCAGCACCAGCGCGGGTCCTCCCCGTCGTTCACGATGTCGCGCGCGGAGGACCAGGCGTACGAGGCCTCACCGAGCTTGTACCAGACCGGGTTGCCCTCGATGCGCTGCCCGTTGACCCGGCAGACGATCCCCACCACGGTCCCGTACTCCTTCGAGCCGACCGGGCGGTAATGGGTGCTGGGCCCCGTACGCAGCACCAGCCCTTCCTTGGCGACCACGCGGCCCTCGTACGCGGCGAAGCTGTCGCCCTTGCCCTCGCCGTCGTCGGCCGCCAGGGCGGGGCCGGCCGCGACGGTCCCGGCCAGAGCGCCGGCCAGAGCGCCGGAGAGCACACCGGGCAGAAGCCAAAGGGCGAACGAACCGAACGTGCCGGACTTCGACTGCGGAAACATGCGCTTCCTCCTGCGAAGGGGGGAGTCCCGGGGGAGTCCCGGGGGCCCGGGGGAGTCCCTGCGGGGTGAATCGAGTGGAGTTGCCGGGCGCCACGTGACGGACGGGCCGGGGCCTGCGCCCCGCCGGTGCGGTGCCTGTCGCACCCTTCCCCGGCGGCGAGTGCGGCTTCCCTCCGCCGCGCGCCGTCCTCCGGCGCCGCGCCATGCCGCCTGCCTCGCTCCCTACTCACGCTAGAGAGGCCCCGGAGAGTCCGCAACTCATCACCATCCGTGACGAAGGGGGGAGGGGGCGGCGCCCGGCCGTCCGGCCCGAGGTCCTGACGGCGCACCGGAGCCACCTCGCCCTCAGTCGCCCCGCACATCCTCGGCCCCTGCCAACTCGCCCTCGATGAAACTGCGTTGGCGCGAACGGAACCGACTCCACAGCAGGGAAGGCGTGCCGGCCCACTGGACTAAGGGGAGAATCAGGGGCGTCCCAGGGGTCGCTCGGGGTCGTACCGGGTTGTTCCGCGAACGCGCCCAATGGCACTTTGTAAACTCGTCCAGACCGAAGAGAAGAAGGCCGAGGCCGAGCTCGTCACGCTGATGCGGACGACCGAAGACATCGGTCGATGGCATGGACCTGTGCCATGACCACCGTAAGCGAGGGGCTATGGCGTACGTCACACCCGTGCACGCCGAGTGGAGGTTCCGTGCGTCCCCGGCCGACTTGGGCCGCGGAGCGCGGGTGACCGTCCCCCTCGACGAAAGGCAGTATTAGCGTCATGACGACTCTCCGTTCCCGGATCATCGCCTGGGCCGGCCGTATGTATCTGGCGAGAACACAGAAGAAGGGCTTCGACCTGTCTCGAATGTCTTTCTTGCCCGAGTCCGTCCTGATGCCACTGCGGCGCGAGGGGCTCGATCCTGTGGGCGATTTGGGGGCCGTGCGGGAGCGGGAGCCCATCAGCAAGCTTCCCGTACCGATAGCCGCCAACGTCTGGCTGGTCACCGGCTACGACGAGGTCAAGGCGGTGCTGGGCAAGGCCAATGCCTTCAGCTCGGACTTCACCAACCTCGTCGGGAAGGCCGGCGCCGGTGCCGAACAGAACCCCGGTGGACTCGGATTCGCCGACCCGCCCGTGCACACCCGTCTCCGCCGTCTTCTGACGCCCGAATTCACCATGCGCCGCCTCGGCCGGCTCACCCCCCGTATCCATGAGATCGTCGAGGAACGCCTCGATGTAATGGAAAAGGCGGGGAAAAATGGCGAGCCGGTCGACATCGTCCAGTCCTTTGCCCTCCCCATCCCCTCCCTCGTCATTTGCGAACTGCTCGGCGTTCCCTACGAGGACCGCGCCGACTTCGAGCGGCTCAGCGCCGCCCGCTTCGACCTTTTCAGTGGCGCAAACGCTTCCTTCGGCGCCATATCCGAATCCCTTTCCTATTTCCGGGATATCGTCAAGAAGCAGCGTGAGAATCCGGGCGACGGCCTGCTCGGCATGATTGTGAAGGAACACGGCGACTCGGTCAGCGATGAAGAGCTGGCAGGCCTTGCCGACGGCGTCCTCACCGGCGGCTTCGAAACCACCGCCAGCATGCTGGCCCTCGGCGCCCTGGTCCTCCTCCAGGACCCCAAGCACTTCGCGGCCCTTCAGGACGGTGACGACGTCGTCGACGGGTATGTCGAAGAACTCCTGCGATACCTGACCGTCGTACAGGTCGCTTTCCCGCGCTTCGCCCGCGAGGACCTGGAAATCGGTGGCGTCCAGATCGCCGCCGGGGATGTGGTGCTGTGCTCCCTGAGCGGTGCGGACCGGGACGGCAAACTGGGCCCGGAAATGGAACAGTTCGACCCCACCCGCAACGTCCCCTCCCATCTCGCTTTCGGCTACGGAATCCACCGCTGCGTAGGCGCGGAACTCGCCCGTATGGAACTCCGCGCCGCCTACCCCGCGTTGGCTCATCGCTTTCCCAACATGCGCCTCGCCGCCAAGCCGGAGGATCTGGAATTCCGCAAACTCTCGATCGTCTACGGAATCGAATCGCTGCCGGTGCGACTGGACGGCTGACCGCAGCCGCCTTTTCCTACCCCCTCTGACCGGGCATGTGGCCGATGGGCCGGGTGCCCGGTCTTTGTTGGGAGATCTTCGTCAGGAATACGTCACGTGCGCCGCATGAACGCGCCGCAAAAATCGCTGCCTCGCAGCCGGTTCGCAGCCGGTTCGCCGAGAGCTGATCGCCGAGAGCTGATCACCGAGAGTTGATCACCGACCTGGGCCAACCGTGTCAAGGCACCTCGGACCTGCCGGCGCCTCATCGTGAGGACGGAAGGCGACCACTGGCCGGAATTGCGCTCTTTCGTCACCAGGCGTCCCCGTTCACCCTTCACACAAGGGCGATACGGCGGAGTCGATGGGGGAGCCGTGATGGTCGAGCCGCTCTACGTACCCGTGCTGCCGACGAAAGACAACGCGCTCCGCGCCTACGAATCCCTGGCGCCCTCGGTGCGGGCGAGGACGATGCCGCTGTGGACCCTCGCACCCAGAACGGGCCCTCGGCGCACACTGGGACACCGGCCTGCGGAGCAGCTCGATCCCGACCCGGCCGCTCTTGCCGAGTGGCTGCGTTGCAGGGTCGGCAAGGTCAAGAAGGCCCAGCAGGCAACCCCCGCATGGCTGGACGCCTTTCATGTGGAGGACGAGCCCGGTCCCGTCACCGCGGGCGTCCGGGAGATGTTGGCGGACAGTCCGTTGCGACCGGTGACAGGCGTCGAGCGGGCCGAGTGGCAGATGACTGCGTGCGCGGAGCTGGCGCGGGCGAGCGGCAACGGTCTGGGGATAAGGGTCCTCCTGAACGGTTTCGTCGACGAGCGACGGACCGACGCCGTTCAGGGCCTGCTCGACCACTTAGGAAGCCCGTCTGTCGCCGTCGATCTGCTGCTCGACCTGGGTGCCGTGACCGATGAACACCACTCGGCGGACAAGTGGGCACTCAGTGCCCTGGACTTGCTCGGGCCGCTGTACCGATGGCGCACCGTGGTGGTGATGGCGGGATCCTGCCCGAGCAGCCTGCCCGAGTGGTCCTACGCGCCGGCGGCGGAAGCGCACCGTTTCGACTGGGACATCTGGCACATGGTCCGGCATGCGCGGTCCGGGCACCCGCTCCCTGTGACGTACGGAGACTACGGGGCACATCACACCGGTGGTGCGGATCAGCCTTCGCACCGCGAGGGCGCCTCGCCGTGGTGCGTCCTGCGCTACACGGCGGAGCGCACCTTTCTCCTCGTCAGGACACCGGCCATGGGTGAGGGCCGGTCCGCTGCCGTTCGTTCGCTCGGCCGGCAGCTCGTCGAAGCGCATGACTTCCGCGGACCGGCGTTCAGTGCCGGGGAGCGATGGCTTCACGATTGCGCTCACGGAGCGGGAAGTACCGGCTCGGGTAACCCTGCCAAGTGGACCTGGGCAGGCCACATTCAGCACATGACATATGTAGTGCACACATTGCGCACCATTCCCGGACAGGCCACCGGTGCACTTCCGGTGGGCGACTGAGAGATGTTTGTATCGCACATAGGGTCGCGGAGACCGATGGAGGAGACACCGGGGAGTGCGCGTATGACGCAGACCGAGCAGCCGTATCCGGTGCCGGAGCTACTCACAGCGGTTCGCGCGGAATCATCCTCGACGGTGCGGTGCTCTGGCACGGTTCGCTCAATCTGCCGGCGAACGCGGGCCCGACGGAGCTGATGATGCGGTTCACGGATCCCGCGTCGTGCGAAGGGTCAGCCGGGTCATCGAGCGTGTCCGCAGGGACCGTGCCGCGCGGAACCCGCGGACCACGGGTGGCGGCAGCGCGCGAGCCGGCGGCACGACGGCTGGCTCCTCGCCCCCGCCAGGGGACGGCATCTCACCCGGCGATGTCGTCGACGGACGGCTCTGTCTCCAGGTTCCCTTCCCTTTGACGACAAGGACAATGGTGAATCCCCGTCTGCGGTCACATGAGGCGAACGGGACGCCTCCGGCTTCGGCCTGACAGTCTGGGGCCGGCCGCGCTTGAATCGGCTTATGTACCACGCCAGCTACACCGATACGCACATCCGTGAACTCGCCGGCCCGCGGTCGTACGAGCGGGGCCTCGACTACCTGGACGCCGTGAGCGGATTGCGCGCCGCGGCCGGCCGCATCACCGCCACCGTGCAGGGCATCGAGCGCTACCGCGTCGTACTCGACGGCGGTGCCCGCCTCCGGGCCACCTGCGACTGCCCCTACGGCGAAGACGGCCACTTCTGCAAGCACTGCGTCGCGGTCGCCCTCACCGCGCTGCGCGAGCCCGACCGTCTCACCGCGCTGTGCAAGGAAGCGGCGGCCTGCGACACCACCCTGCACGGATGGCTCAACGGGCTCGGCCGCGACGAACTGCTCGCTGTGCTGCGCGAACGGCTCGCCGAGGACGCCGACTTCAAGGAATTGCTGGCGCTGCGCGCCGCGATGTCCGACGGCGACACGACAGCCGTCCAAGCCGGCATCACCGCCCTGCTCGACCCCGCGGAGTTCAGCCAGTACGGATACCTCACCTATGCGGAAGTCCCTGGCTACGCGTCCCAGGTGACCCGCGCGGCCGACGCGATCCGGGACCTGGCGACGGCAGGCCGGGGCGCCGCCGCGGTCTTGGCGGCCCGCGCCGCGATCCACCGGTTGACCGGCGTGTACGAGACGGCGGACGACTCCGACGGATGCCTCGGTGACGCCGCAGCGGACCTTGAACGAGCCCATCTCGACGCGTGCGTCGCCGCACCGCCCGACCCCGATGAGACCGCCCAGTGGCTGATCGACCACTGCCTCGGTGACGGCGCCGAATACCTGGAGATCCAGCCGGCCGACTATCGCGACGTCCTGGGCGTCCAGGGCGTGGCCACGCTGCGGGCGCTGGGCAAAGAAGCCCTGAACCGCAACCCCTCCGGCTGGGCCGAGAAGTACCTCATGGAGTCCCTGGCACGTGCCGCCGGCGACCTCGACGAACTGATCGGCCTGCACGCCGCCGACCTCCATCCCGACGGATACACCCACCTGGTGGTCGCCGGAGAGCTGGACGCGGCGGGCCGCTCGGGCGAAGCCCTGGAGTGGGCGGAACGCGGCCTGCGGCACACCGCGGCCGAGGACGAATCCCCCCACCGCGGTCTCGTCGACTACGTGGCCGAACGCTACGCGCGAGACGAACGCACCGCCGACGCCGTCACCGTCCGCCGCGACCACTTCCAAACCGACCACTCCCTGCACGCCTACCGCGCACTGCGCACCGCCGCCCGCGCGGACGGCTCGTGGGACACCGAGCGCCCGCCCGCACTGGAACTGCTGCGCATCGACGCCGAAGAGGGCCGCAAGGCCCGCTGGGGCGGCGGCGCCGTCCTGATCGACGCGCTGACCGACGACGGCGATCTCGACGCGGCATGGACTGCCGCACAGGACCGGGCCCACCCCGCACAGTGGCTGCGGCTCGCGGACAGCTCGGCCGCCTCCCGTCCCGCCGACGCGCTCGCCGTCTACCTGCGGGCGGTCGAGGAGCGGTGCCGGTGCACCGGTGACGGCAATTACGCGGAGATCGCGAACCTGCTGGGCAAGGCCCGCGCCTGCCACGAAAGGCTGGGCACACCGGACGACTTCACCGCGTACCTGGCCGGTCTCCGCACCGGGCAGAAGCGCAAGCGCAACCTGATCCGCATCTTGGACCAGCGCGGACTGTGACCTGCGGGGCCGTCACCAGCCGGCCCGGCGCCGATTACGTCACCAGCCGGGTCGGCGCCGATGACGGCGTACCGGCTCCCGCGGCCGAGGCGACGACGTCAAGCTCGGCCCAGATGGTCTTGCCGGGGGCGAAGGGGCGTGGGGCGACCGCCCAGCGGGTGGCGAGCGCGGCCACCAGGAGCAGCCCGCGGCCGGACTCGGCATCGGCGGACGGAGTGCCGAGGGAGGGCTGCCGTTCGGTACGGGTGTCCGACACCTCGACGCGGAGTACGACGGCTGTGGTCGTTGCGGGGCCCCGGGTAGCGGTCAGGCGAACTTGGAAGTCCCGTCCGGGGACATGGCCGTGGCGGACGGCGTTCGCGGTGAGTTCGGCCGCGATGAGGGTGACGGTCTCGTTGGCGGGCGCGGTGTAGGGGTGTCCCCACTCGTCGAGCCGGTGCGAGACGAGGCGTCGGGCAAGGCGTGCGCCGCGTGGGGTGGAAGTGAACCGCATGCTGAATTCGTGTGCCGTGGTGGCGTGTTGGGGCGTTGCCTCGGAAGGGGGAGTTGTGCTGTTCATGGGGCCTACCGTTCCGCCGGGGACGTACCGTTGACGAGGAGTGACGCGCCGACTGCGGGGCGTTGTACGCACCTGAGGGGCGCTTGTACGTTGCGGCTGCGTGACCGGGGCGGGAAGCGGTGCGTTGGCCCGGATCGGGGAGGTACCGGGGTCATGGACGACGATGTTCAGCGGGCGGAGTACGAGCCCGGATCAGGCATCCTGTGCGTGTTCGGGCGCCAGATGAAGCGGTTACGGGAGTGGGCGGGCCTGGACCGGGCCGAGTTCGGCTCGCGCACGGGCTATTCGTCGGCCACCATCGCCTCGTTCGAGCAGGGCAGGCGTATCCCGCCGCCGGAGTTCATCGACAGGGCGGACGAGGTGCTGGGCGCGCACGGCGTCTTGGCCGAGATGAAGGAAGAGGTGGCTCGGGCGCAGTACCCGGCGTTCTTCCGGGATGCGGCGCGGTTGGAGGCGAAGGCGGTTGAGCTGCATGTCTACGACAGTCAGGTGGTCAACGGTCTCTTGCAGACGGAGGAGTACGCACGGGCGGTGTTCGCGATGTGGCGTCCCCTGCTGGAGGAGGAGACCATCGAGCAACGGGTGGCGGCGCGTCTCGCCAGGCAGGAAATTTTCGCTCGGCGGACGACTCCACACCTGAGCTTTGTGATTGAGGAGGCCGTGTTGCACAGGCCCCTCGGTGGCTGGGCGGTGTGGCGAGGCCAGTTGGAGCAGATCCTGCTCCTCGGACAGAAGCGAAACGTGGAGATCCAGGTGATGCCTTTGGCGCGCCAGGAGCACGCAGGACTGGCTGGCCCCTTCACCTTGATGGAGACGAAGGAAGGGCGCAGGATCGCCTACACAGAAGTGCAAGGCGACAGTCGCGTGCACACGGACCGCGCCAAAGTCAGGGAGCTGGAAGCCGCATATGGGATCATCCGCGCGCAGGCTCTCACGCCGACGGAGGCGCTGGCCCTTATTGAGAAGTTGCTGGGAGAGAGATGAGCGGAGATTTGGCTGAGCAGGGCGCTGAAAAGCTCTTTTGGTTCAAGAGCAGTTACAGCGCCGGTGACGGCGGCCAGTGCGTCGAGGTCGCTACCTGCCCCGGCACCGTGCACATTCGTGATTCGAAGGACATAACGCGGCCCGCTCTGGCCGCCACCCCCGCCGCGTGGACCTCCTTCGTGGAGTTCGCCGCCGGGCGTGACGTCTGACGCGGGCAGAGTCAGTCAGCCGCCGTTTGGGCCCCACTGGAGTCCAAACGGCGGCTTCGCGTCTACGTCATCGGTCCGTGGTCTGCTGCTCCCCGAAGGTGGCCCAGGTGTGGCTGCGGACGGCCGGATCGCCGAGCGTGTCGTAGGCCGTGCTGGGGCAGCGGGTCGGTGAAGGCGTCAGAGTCGTGGTCTACAGACGGATGCCTCGGTGACGCCGCAGGAGCGTCAAGTGTGGTGGCTGCTGCCCCTCGGCAGCCGCCCTCCGCACCGGCGGGGCATGCCCCTTGGTGCAGTCATTTTCGGCATTTCGTCATAATTCGTCCATGGCGGGAAACGGAGCTATTGACAGTGAATTTCTCTCTGGGCTTCACTCATTTCGGTGTCGGGCAGCGGAAATTTGTTCTGCGCGAAGCCGGAATCACTGTCGTGGGCAATGTGAATTCATGCCCGAAGATGCCAGTTCACAGTAAAGGAAGGTCCCGTCGTGAAGTTCCTTTTCTCTCTCAAGAACAAGATGACGCCTGAGAAGAGCCTGAAGGCGTACGCCTGGTACCTCTGGTACTAAACGGTGAATCGGTTGCCTGAATAGGGAAGTATTTCGCCTTCCAGGCCCGTGCCCGGCGAAGCCCCATCGGCCCGCCGGACACGGGCCTCCCACTCTTGGAGGCCATCGATGCACGCATCCGCTACCGGTCGGCACGCCCGGACCACTGTTTTTGCGCCGCGGCTCCACGCCCTTCTGCGTGACCATCGCGGCGAGGACGTTTTCCGCCTGGATTCCGGCACCGTCGGTGTCGCCGGGCCTGATGTGGCGGACCGGATCCTCGGTGTCCGACCGGCCACCGAAAATGAACGTCCAACATTCAAACCTCTCCATGGCCGTTCCATTCCCCGTGTCGAGGCATCAACGGTCATGCAGGCCATCGGTCGCGATGTGCGAGCAGCACTGAAAAAGCCCGCGCCGAAATCGGCAGAGCTCTCCGGCGAATGGCCGCACGTCGGTCACGTCTATCTGCGCGATCTGATTCTCGGCGCAGACCCGTACCGGTTGCGCATCCTCATGGACCGTGTGCTGGAGCTGACCCCCAAACTGACCTGGGCCGTCATCGCCACCGGAGCGGCGCTCCCCGGCAGGCTCCGCCCGGGAGCGCCCGTTTCGGCCATCGCGAGCCTGACCGCCAACGCCACGACCTACAGCGACCGCCGCTACGCGATGGGCCTCTACCGGCGGGCGGCCGCGCCCGTCTGCTTCACCGTCTCCACACTCGTCGCCAACGCGCTCTGGCTCGGCTCACCCTTCGACGACGACACACCGAACCAGAACATCCTGTACGAGGCCATGCGGCTGTTGCCGCCGTCCTGGAACATCCTGCGGAACGCGTCCCCCGAGTACCCCGCCCTCGACCCCCGGATCGCCGCGGCCGACGATGTCCTGGTGCTGCCGCTGCTCAGCCATCGCGACCCCGCGATCTGGGACGACCCCGACGAGTTCCGCCCCGAACGCTGGGACGGCCTCGACCCCGAAAACCAGCCCGGGTACCTCCCCTTCGGCCATGCGTCCGAACGCTGCTGGGGACGGCACATGGTGATGCCCCTGGCCGAGATGCTTCTCGGCATGCTGCGCGACGACGGCCTGGTGGCCGGCCCGCAGCAGACCACCGCCGAGGTCCCCCTCGCCGGCCTGCTCGGGGTCGCTCGCGTGCAGGTCACCCGCAGCTGAGCATGCGCCTGGGAAACGTCGAGGTGAACGAAGCCCCGACGTAGCGAGGCGAGTTGCTGGATGTGCTCATGGACCCGTCCCTGTCAATCCGAACGGTCAGCAGTCCAACTAGCGGTCGAATAGTCACGATTATCGAAGTTCGGGGCGGCACCGACGTGTACACCGTCTCCGGGGTCCAATGAGCCATTGACCGAGGACCCGAAGCGGAGGAGCGCGAGGAGGAGGGGCAGGAGAGCTCGCCCGCCGGCCCCCGCCCCTGCCGGTCGGTCTTACTCGCCACTCACTCGGGATCAGTGACAGGAAATGACGAAGAGCCGGACCCAGTGAGACTGGGTCCGGCTCTTCGTCTATGACACTCACGCAGGTCAGCGGCTTGTACGTGCTGGTTGCTGCGAAGTGCCCCCGGCAGGATTCGAACCTGCGCACACGGCTCCGGAGGCCGTTGCTCTATCCCCTGAGCTACGGGGGCGTTGCCGCCTGTGTTCTTGTGGCGACGGGTAGAACACTACCAGCTCTGATGGGGTGTTCATGAACAGGTTTCGTGGGCGGTGGGGGAGGCGTCGCGTCGGGGGTGACCGGGGTTCTAGCGCATGTGCGGGGCGTGGTGCCGAGGGTCGGGGAAAGGTCCCTCGCACGGGGGCGGAAGTGGGGAAAACCGGGACGCAGTCGCAGGTGGAGTCCTAGTCTCATGGTGTGCCTGGCTTGTCCGGTCGGATCCTTGTCGTCGACGACAACAAGGTGATCCGGCAGTTGATCAGGGTCAACCTCGAGCTGGAGGGCTTCGAGGTCGTGACCGCGGCTGATGGTGCCGAATGTCTGGACGTTGTGCACCACGTGAGACCTGATGTCGTGACCCTTGATGTCGTGATGCCGCGGCTCAACGGTCTGCACACCGCGGCGCGGTTGCGGTCCGATCCGCGGACGTGGGACATCCCGATCGCCATCGTCAGTGCGTGTACGCAGGGCGAGGTGGACAACGGTGAGTCGGTAGGGGTGGACGCGTTTCTGGCGAAGCCGTTCGAGCCGACGGAGCTGGTACGGACCGTGGGGATGCTGGTGCGCGAGGGACGGCAGCGGCAGCGTGCGCCCGAGGGTGGGGCTGAGGAAGAGGACGGGGAGAGCGACGGGGGCGGGGGTGCGGCGGAGCGCGGTGCTTCGTCGGGCGGGGTCGCGACGTCCGGTGGGGTCGGCAGGGTGGAGGCCGGCGGGGAGTAGCGGGCTTTCTTGCGCCGCGTGCCGGGCCAAGCTGGGAGCCGGTGCCCCTGATGCTGTGCACCGGTTGAATGCCCCGAACCTGAGTGCCGTGCCCCGTCCCTGAGCCCCGTGCCCCGCCCCGGATCTCCGGGCGGAGTGTCCACAGGGCGAAACCGGGTCGCATGGATGCCCCGGGTCTCCCATACGCTTGTCCCGTGACCCCCGCTGAGCTCTCCCGCACCGTTCTGCGCTCCGTGCGTGGTGCAGTGGAGGAGCAGGAGCTCTCCGTGCCCGTGCCGGCGCGGATCGTGGTGCAGCCGCCGCCGCGGCCCGGGTGTGGGGACTACGCCTCCAATGTCGCGCTGCAGCTGGCCAAGCCGGCGGGGCGGCCGGCCCGGGAGGTTGCCGAGATTCTGCGGAAGCGGCTGGCCGGGAGCGCGGGGATCGCCCGGGTCGAGATCGCCGGGCCGGGGTTCTTGAATTTCACGCTGGGCGACGGTGCACAGGTCGCGCTCGTACGGGAGGTGCTGGCGCAGGGGGAGCGCTACGGGGACCGGAGCGCGGAGGGTGGGGCCGTCCCCTCCGGCCCGGTCACCGGTTCCGCCGCCGGCTCCGACGCCCGTGCCCGCGTGGTCGCCGAGGTGCTGGCCCGGGTCGAGGCGGCGGCCGGCCTCACCGGCAGTGCGGCCGGCGGTCCCCCCCGTCTAGCCCCCGCCCCCTTCGACCTCGCCACCCTCACCGCCCGCCTGGGCGCCGATGAGGCACGCTGGGTTCTGCTGCGTCCCGCCTCACACGATCCGGTGCGGATACCCGAGCGGCCGGTGCAACGGGAGAGCAATCCGCGGTTCCGGGTGCAGTACGCGTACGCCCGGACCCGGGCGCTGGTGCGGAACGCACGCGACCTGGGGTTCGAGGGGGAGCCCGGGGAAGTGCGGGCGCCGGCCGCGGCCCCTTCCGCCGCCGGGGGAGACCTCCGGGCGCTGCACTCCCTGCTCGCCACCTACCCGTCCGTCATCGAAGCCGCCGCGCGGCTGCGGGCGCCGGACCGGCTGGTGCGGCATCTGGAGGCGACGGCGGATGCGTTCTTCCGGTGGCATGACGTCTGTCCGCCGTTGCCCGTCGGAGAGCAGAAACCCTTGGCCGTGCATCGCGCCCGGCTGGCCCTTGCCGAGGCCGGCGGGACGGTGCTCGCCAACGGCCTTCGTCTGCTCGGCATCTCCGCTCCCGAACACCTCTGAACGATTTTGAGGGGATCTCCACAGTCATGAGTCGCTCCGCCCACCCTGCAGGGCCCCGGCACGCTGACGTACTGCCCGAGGGGCACTACGCCGGGCCGCCCGCAGATCTGAACACCCTCGACCCGCGGGTCTGGTCCCGCACGGTCTCGCGCAATGCCGACGGTGTGGTCACCGTCGGCGGGCTGGACGTCACCGCGCTCGCCGCGGAGTTCGGCACTCCGGCGTACTTCCTGGACGAGGACGATTTCCGGGCCCGCTGCCGGGACTGGAAGGACGCCTTCGGTCCGGGCGCCGATGTCTTCTACGCCGGGAAGGCGTTCTTGTCCCGGGCCATCGTGCGGTGGCTGAACGAAGAGGGGCTGAATCTCGACGTGTGTTCCGGGGGCGAGCTGGCCACGGCGCTGGCGGCGGGAATGCCGGCCGAGCGGATCGCCCTGCACGGGAACAACAAGAGCACCGAGGAAATCACCCGCGCTGTGGAGGTGGGAGTCGGGCGGATCGTGCTCGACTCCTTCCAGGAAATCGTGCGGGTCGCCCACATCGCGGAGCGGCTGGGCAAGCGGCAGCGCGTGCAGATCCGGGTCACGGTCGGTGTCGAGGCGCATACGCATGAGTTCATCGCCACCGCGCACGAGGACCAGAAGTTCGGAATTGCGCTGGCGGACGGGCAGGCCGCGGAGGCCGTGCGTCGTGCGCTGAAGCTCGACGGACTGGAACTCATCGGCATTCACAGCCATATCGGCTCGCAGATTTTCGATATGGCGGGATTCGAGGTGTCGGCCCGCCGAGTGGTGCAGCTGCTGACCGAGGTGCGGGACGAGCACGGCATCGAGCTGCCCGAGATCGACCTCGGCGGCGGGCTCGGCATCGCGTACACCTCGGACGACGATCCGCGCGAGCCGCACGAGATCGCGACGGCGCTGGGCGACATCGTGCGCCGGGAGTGCGCCGCGGCGGGGCTGAGCGTGCCGCGGCTGTCGGTCGAGCCGGGACGGGCGATCGTGGGCCCCACGGCCTTCACGCTGTACGAGGTCGGCACGGTCAAGGAGCTGGAAGGCCTGCGGACATATGTGTCCGTGGACGGCGGGATGTCGGACAACATCCGCACCGCGCTCTACGACGCGGAGTACAGCGTGGCGCTGGTGTCGCGCACCTCCGGTGCCGAGCCGATGCTCTCGCGCGTGGTCGGCAAGCACTGCGAGAGCGGGGACATCATCGTCCGCGACGCCTTTCTGCCGGCCGATGTCGCGCCGGGCGATCTGCTCGCGGTGCCGGCCACGGGTGCGTACTGCCGTTCCATGGCGAGCAACTACAACCACTCGCTGCGGCCGCCGGTCGTAGCGGTGAAGAACGGCGAAGCCAGGGTGATCGTCCGCCGGGAGACGGAGGAAGATCTCCTGCGGCTGGATGTCGGCTAGGGCCGGATCACCGGGCCCCGGCCCCGGATGAAATAAATGTCTCGGCATCTGGACGACGGACGGAAACCGCCGTCCGGTGCGTGAGACTTGTGCATGAGCAAGCTGGAATTCGCTGATCGATGAGAAGCAGAGGTCGAATGATGCGTACGCGTCCGCTGAAGGTGGCGCTCCTGGGCTGTGGTGTTGTCGGCTCAGAGGTGACGCGCATCATGACGACGCACGCCGCCGACCTCGCCGCCCGCATCGGTGCGCCCGTGGAGCTCGCCGGAATCGCCGTCCGCCGCCCCGACAAGGTGCGCGAGGGCGTCCCGGCCGAGCTGGTCACCACCGATGCGACCGCGCTCGTCAAACGGGGCGACATTGATGTCGTGATCGAGGTCATCGGCGGTATCGAGCCGGCCCGCACGCTCATCACCACCGCTTTCGAGCACGGCGCGAGTGTGGTCTCCGCCAACAAGGCGCTGGTCGCGGCGGACGGCGCGGCGCTGCACGCGGCGGCCGAGGCCAAGGGCGCCGACCTGTATTACGAGGCCGCCGTCGCGGGCGCGATCCCGCTGGTACGGCCGCTGCGCGAGTCCCTGGCCGGCGACAAGGTCAACCGGGTGCTCGGCATCGTCAACGGCACCACCAACTTCATCCTCGACAAGATGGACTCGACCGGGGCGGGCTACAGCGAGGCGCTGGACGAGGCGACCGCCCTCGGATACGCCGAGGCCGACCCGACCGCCGATGTCGAGGGCTTCGACGCCGCAGCCAAGGCCGCGATCGTGGCCGGTATCGCCTTCCACACCCGGGTGACCATCGACGATGTGCACCGCGAGGGCCTCACCGAGGTCACCGCGGCCGATATCGCCTCCGCCAAGCGGATGGGGTGCACGGTCAAGCTGCTGGCGATCTGTGAGCGGGCCGCGGACGGGGCGTCCGTGACCGCGCGGGTGCACCCCGCGATGATTCCGCTGACGCATCCGCTCGCCTCCGTCCGCGAGGCGTACAACGCGGTCTTCGTCGAGGCCGAGGCGGCCGGCCGGCTGATGTTCTACGGTCCGGGCGCGGGCGGCGCGCCGACCGCCTCCGCGGTCCTCGGTGACCTCGTTGCGGTCTGCCGCAACAAGCTCGCCGGTGCCACCGGTCCGGGGGAGTCCGCCTACACACGGCTGCCCGTCAGCCCCATGGGCGCGGTCGTCACGCGGTACCACATCAGCCTCGATGTGGCCGACAAGCCCGGCGTTCTCGCTCAGGTCGCCACGATCTTCGCGGAACACGGCGTATCGATCGATACGGTCCGTCAGTCGGGCAAGGACGGCGAGGCATCCCTCGTCATCGTCACCCACCGAGCGGCGGACGCGGCCCTGTCGTCGACCGTCGGGGCACTGCGCGAGCTCGACACCGTCCGTGGTGTCGCCAGCATCATGCGGGTCGAAGGGGAGTAAAGGAACCCATGTCTGCCAATTCCACTGTGACCACGGCGAGCCGCCAGTGGCGCGGAATCATCGAGGAATACCGCGACCGGCTTCCGGTCAGCGACACGACCGAGGTCGTCACCCTCCGGGAGGGCGGCACTCCTCTCGTGCCGGCCCAGGTGCTCTCCGAGCGCACCGGCTGCGAGGTACACCTCAAGGTCGAGGGTGCCAACCCCACCGGCTCCTTCAAGGACCGTGGCATGACGATGGCGATCACCCGCGCCAAGGAGGAGGGCGCCAAGGCGGTCATCTGCGCCTCCACCGGCAACACCTCCGCCTCGGCCGCCGCCTACGCGGTCCGCGCCGGCATGGTCTGCGCCGTGCTCGTCCCGCAGGGCAAGATCGCCCTCGGCAAGATGGGCCAGGCCCTCGTCCACGGCGCGAAGATTCTCCAGGTCGACGGAAATTTCGACGACTGTCTGACGCTGGCCCGGCGTCTTTCCGACAATTACCCGGTCGCACTTGTGAACTCCGTGAACCCGGTGCGCATCGAGGGCCAGAAGACCGCCGCCTTCGAAATCGTCGACATGCTCGACGACGCGCCCGACATCCATGTGCTGCCCGTCGGCAACGCCGGCAACATCACGGCGTACTGGCGGGGCTACCGGGAGTACGCGGCCGACGGCATCGCCTCGCACACCCCGCGCATGTGGGGCTTCCAGGCCTCCGGCAGCGCGCCGATCGTGCGCGGTGAGGTCGTCAAGGACCCGCACACCATCGCCACCGCCATCCGCATCGGCAACCCCGCCTCGTGGTCGTACGCGGAGCAGGCGCGGGACGAGTCCGGCGGCCTCATCGACTCCGTGACCGACCGTCAAATCCTGGCTGCCTACCGCCTGTTGGCCGCGCAGGAGGGGGTCTTCGTGGAGCCCGCCTCGGCCGCGTCCGTGGCCGGTCTGCTCAAGGCGGCCGAGGAGGGCAAGGTCGACCCCGGCCAGCGCATCGTCTGCACGGTGACCGGCAACGGCCTCAAGGACCCGGACTGGGCGGTGGCCGGAGCGCCGCAGCCGGTCACGGTCCCGATCGACGCGGACGCCGCGGCCGAGCGCCTCGGCCTCGCCTAGGACGTCCGGCGCCCCGCGCGGGGCGCAGCGGTACGGGCGGATCCGCCCGTACGGCACCGGTGACGGGGCGGTGAACGTCCCGTCACCCCGCGCACAGCAAACTGTGCAAAGGCTGCAAAGCCCGGGGAAGACGGCGTCGGGGCACGGGAAGGCGCGCGACACGCATCGTGCGCCTCCTGTGCGCCCTATGTCGCGACAGAACCTTCCTTCGATAGGCTGGCACCAACTCCCCTCCCCACGGCATAGCGCAGTGGCGTTCAGGGCAGGTCAGAACAGACCCCACGAGCCGGCCGGGCACCTCGGTGCCGCGGCGCTCTGTGGGGCAGTACCGCAGCATCAATCAAGGAGAGTCATCGAGCGATGGCCGGTCCCGCGTTCCGCGCCGCCGCCGTCCGGGTGCGCACCCCCGCTACCAGCGCCAATCTCGGTCCCGGCTTCGATGCCCTGGGTCTTTCCCTGGGCCTGTACGACGATGTCGTGGTGCGGGTCGCCGACGCCGGGCTGCACATCGACATCGCAGGTGAGGGCGCCGAGTCCCTGCCACGCGACGAGAGCCATCTGCTCGTACGGTCGATGCGCACCGCCTTCGAGCTGCTCGGCGGACAGCCGCGCGGCCTGGAAATCGTCTGCGCCAACCGCATTCCGCACGGCCGCGGCCTGGGGTCTTCCTCCGCCGCCATCTGCGCCGGCATCGTCGCCGCCCGCGCGGTGACGATAGGCGGTGAGCAAAAACTCGACGACACCGCGCTGCTGGAGCTGGCCACCGAGATCGAGGGCCACCCCGACAATGTCGCCGCCTGTCTGCTGGGCGGTTTCACGCTCGCCTGGATGGACACCGGAACCGCCCGCGCGATCCGGATGGATCCCGCCGGTTCCATCGTTCCGGTGGTCTTCGTGCCCGGGAAGCCGGTGCTGACCGAGACCGCCCGTGGACTGCTGCCGCGCACCGTCCCGCATGTGGACGCCGCGGCCAACGCCGGCCGCGCCGCACTGCTCGTCGAGGCCCTGACCAGGCGCCCCGAGCTGCTGCTCGCCGCGACCGAGGACCGACTCCACCAGGAATACCGCGCTCCCGCGATGCCGGAGAGCGTGGCCCTGGTGAACCGGCTGCGCGCGGACGGCGTCCCCGCAGTCGTGTCCGGTGCGGGCCCGACGGTGCTCGCGCTGGTCGAGGACGCGGCGGCCGAGAAGGTCGCGGCCCTGGCGGGAGAAGGGTGGGCGGCCAACCGGCTGGCCCTCGACGCGGCAGGCACCTGCGTACTGCCGCTCGCCGGGTGAGCACGCGGGTGATCGACGATTGCCGGTCTTGGAGAGGGGGAATGTTTGTTGGACCCGGTAGTGTTAACCTCAAGTCAGTACTCGACGCCTGAGCGGCGCGGTGCTTCGTGTCCCCCATAGGGACCACCTTCTTCCGGGAGCCTCCCAAACTGCTTGGAGCAATGGCCTGAGCAGTAGTGAGCACGCTCCGGAATCGGCGTGACGGCATGGCCAGTCTGCATCTCTTCACGCCGGAGCCATGAACTGATTCTCTCCGCCATTTCCGGCGGGACCACCGCCCCGGCCCGGTCCACGAGACCAAGGACCCAGCCGGACAGCACAACCGGTCGCCGAGCCAGACAGGCCGACGCCCGCTCCAGGGAAGGACCCTTCGTGAGCGACACCACCGATCTGATGGGCGCGCGCACCGATGGCAGTGCCACCGCGCCCGCCACGGACGCTCCCGCCGCGCCTGCTACCACGCGGCGCCGCCGTTCCGGCACCGGCCTTGACGGCATGGTCCTGGCAGAGCTGCAGCAGGTCGCCTCCGGCCTCGGTATCAAGGGCACCGCGCGGATGCGCAAGGGCCAGCTGATCGAGGTCATCAAGGAGAAGCAGGCCGGGGGCTCGGGCTCCGCCGCCAAGGCCGACGCGTCCGCCGACACCAAGCCCAAGCGCCGTACGACCTCCAAGGCCCGTACCGGCGACGACAGTGCGGAGCAGGCGGCCGGCAAGGCCGCCAAGTCCGACAAGGGCAACAAGGCCGCGGACAAGTCCGGGGCCCAGCAGCAGATCGACATCCCCGGCCAGCCGTCCCCCGAGGTCTCGGCTTCGCTCGACCAGGGAGGTTCCCCCATCGCCGAGCAGCCGGCCGGCGAGCGCCGCCGGCGCCGCGCCACCGCCGCCGCGGGCAGCCCCGAGGGCGCCTCGGGCGACGTCAAGACCGAGACCAGGGTCGAGACGAAGACCGAGGTCAAGGCGGATGCCAAGACCGACACCGCGGCCTCCCCGCAGGAGACCGGCGAGGGCCGGCCCGGCAAGAGCGGCGAGCGCCAGGACCGCGGCGACCGTCAGGACCGCGGGCAGAAGGGCGACCGCGGGGACCGTCAGGACCGTGGTGAGCGCGGCCAGCGCCAGCGCGACCGCGACCGCGGCGACCGCCGCAAGGGCGATGCCGGCGACGGCGGCCAGGGCGGTCAGGGCGGCCAGGGCGGCCAGCGCCAGCGCGACCGCCGTACCGATGACGACGACGACTTCGAGGGCGGCCGCCGTGGCCGTCGCGGCCGCTACCGCGACCGCCGTGGCCGTCGCGGGGGCCGTGAGGACTTCGGCAACGAGCCGCAGGTGTCCGAGGACGACGTCCTGATCCCGGTCGCGGGCATCCTCGACATCCTCGACAACTACGCGTTCATCCGGACCTCCGGCTACCTGCCCGGCCCGAACGACGTGTACGTCTCCCTCGCCCAGGTCCGTAAGAACGGTCTGCGCAAGGGCGACCACGTCACCGGCGCGGTCCGCCAGCCCAAGGACGGCGAGCGCCGCGAGAAGTTCAACGCGCTGGTCCGGCTCGACACGGTCAACAGCGTGGCGCCCGAACAGGGCCGCGGACGGCCGGAGTTCGGAAAGCTGACGCCCCTTTACCCGCAGGAGCGACTGCGTCTTGAGGGGGAGTCGGGCGGTCTGACGACCCGGATCATCGACCTGGTCACGCCGATCGGCAAGGGCCAGCGTGGTCTGATCGTGGCCCCGCCGAAGACCGGTAAGACCATGATCATGCAGGCGGTCGCCAACTCGATCACCCGCAACAACCCCGAGTGCCACCTGATGGTCGTCCTGGTCGACGAGCGTCCGGAAGAGGTCACCGACATGCAGCGGTCGGTGAAGGGCGAGGTCATCTCCTCGACCTTCGACCGCCCGGCCGAGGACCACACCACCGTCGCCGAGCTGGCCATCGAGCGTGCCAAGCGCCTCGTCGAGCTGGGCCACGACGTGGTCGTCCTGCTGGACTCGATCACCCGTCTGGGACGTGCGTACAACCTCGCAGCCCCGGCCTCCGGCCGCATCCTGTCCGGTGGTGTCGACTCGACCGCGCTCTACCCGCCGAAGCGCTTCTTCGGTGCCGCGCGCAACATCGAGGACGGCGGTTCGCTGACCATCCTGGCCACCGCGCTGGTCGAGACCGGCTCGCGGATGGACGAGGTGATCTTCGAGGAGTTCAAGGGCACCGGCAACCTGGAGCTCAAGCTCGACCGCAAGCTCTCGGACAAGCGCATCTTCCCGGCGGTGGACGTGGACGCGTCCAGCACCCGTAAGGAAGAGATCCTGATGGGCAGCGACGAGCTCTCCGTCGTCTGGAAGCTGCGCCGGGTGCTGCACGCCCTGGACCAGCAGCAGGCCATCGAGCTGCTGCTGGACAAGATGAAGCAGACGAAGTCCAACGCGGAGTTCCTGCTGCAGATCCAGAAGACGACGCCGGGTATGGGCGGCAACGGCAACGACTGACGCCCCCGGGCGCGTCCTCGCGCCGTACGCACAGCCCCCCTCGCCCCCTGTGGGTGAGGGGGGCTGTGTGCTGAGTGGCCACGGACGGCGCGGGCGGACGGGAGGGCGCGGTGTGACCCGGACCGCGCCCCGCGGGCCGTACACACGCCGCGCTTGAGACCTTCCGCACAGATCCGCGCAACCCGCATGGTTCCAGCCATGCCGGGAAAAAGGCCGAAAGCCCAGGTGGGAAGGACGAAGGTCCTGAGCCCGCCGGGCGGGCCGCCGCGCACTTCTAAGAAATCGCTCATGACCCGCTGTGCAACCCTTCCCGTCGACCTCCCGTCTGACAAGGAGCAACGGGCCGTGTCGGCACACGGCACGGCGGCGGCGAGGGGCAGCCGAGCGAACGAGGACTGAGGAGCAGATGGCGGACAGCAACGGGACCGCGAAGACGGCCGAAAGCCGTGCCCGCGGCATACGTGCCACGGGCCGCCGGCGAAGGGGCCCGACCCGACGCCGCCGGGCACTGACCATTACCGCATGCACGCTGACCAGCGTCGTACTGCTCGGTGGTGCCGGACTCGGCTACGTCTACTTCAAGCTCAACGGCAATCTGAAGGGCGTCGACATCAACGCCGCCCTCGGACACGACCGGCCGAAGAACGTGGACGACGGCTCGATGGACATCCTCGTGATGGGATCCGACTCCCGCGCCGGCAAGAACGGGGAGTACGGCAAGGACGAGGGCGGCGCGCGGTCCGACACGGCGATGATCGTGCACGTCTACAAGGGCCGTAAGAAGGCCAGTGTGGTCAGCGTCCCCCGGGACACCATGATCAAGCGCCCCGACTGCAGCAAGGACGGCAAGGACGTCCCGGGCGCGCAGCGGGCGATGTTCAACACGGCGTTCGAGGTCGGCGGGCCGGCCTGCGCGGTCAAGACCGTCGAGTCGATCAGCGGGGTCCGGATGGACCACTTCATCGAGGTCGACTTCACCGGCTTCAAGAAGCTCATCGACGCGCTGGGCGGGGTGGACGTCACCACCAGCAAGGCGATCGACGACAACCACAGCCATCTGCACCTGCAGCCCGGCAAGCACACCCTGAACGGCGAGCAGTCGCTCGGCCTCGTCCGGACCCGGCACGGCGTGCCCGGCGGCGACGGCAGCGACCTGGGCCGCATCCAGCTCCAGCAGACGTTCATCAAGGCCCTGATGAACCAGGTCAAGAACGTCGGGGTGCTCACCAACCCCACCAAGCTCTACGACATCGCCGATACGGCCACCAAGGCCATCACCACCGACACCGACCTCAACTCGGTCACCGAACTGACCGGGCTGGCCAAGAGCCTGGGCGGCATCGGGTCGGAGCACATCAAGATGGTGACGATGCCGGTGACGTACGACCCCACCAACCCGGACCGGGTGGTGCCGCTGATGAAGAAGAGCGAGCAGGTCTGGCAGGCGCTGCGGCAGGACAAGGACATCCCCCAGTCCGCGACCAAGGGCTCGGCCGGTGACCAGGGCGGCACGGACAAATACGTGAAGTAGCCGGAAAGTGTGGTTCCGGGGCCCCGGCGGCCCCGGAACCCGGCCGGGGAATAGTTGCGCCTGTACCCCGGTTTTGGGAGATACGGCTAGTCCTGGCAGACTGGACCGTCGGCCCCGGTTCACGTGACGCAACCCGCAGCACGACCCGGTGCACTCCCGAACCTAGGAGAATCCCTTGAAGCGCGACATCCACCCGGAGTACGTCGAGACCCAGGTCAGCTGCACCTGTGGCGCGTCCTTCACCACCCGCAGCACGGTCGCCGGCGGCAGCGTCCGCGCCGACATCTGCTCCGAGTGCCACCCGTTCTACACCGGCAAGCAGAAGATCATGGACACGGGCGGCCGCGTGGCCCGCTTCGAGGCCCGCTTCGGCAAGGGCGCTGCAGCCGCCAAGAAGTAGCGACCCGCAAGGCGCCGGTCTCCGGTCGCCCCTGCCCAGGGGTGACCGGACCGGCGTTTTGTCGTCCTGGCCCCCGGCTCCCGTACGGCGAGCCCCGGGCCCCGCGGCGCAGCCGCAGATGTGCCAGCGCCCCGGTATCCGGGTCACCACAGCAGCCAGTAGAGGAACCCCACGATGTTCGAGGCGGTCGAGGAACTGATCGGCGAGCACGCCGGTCTCGAGAAGCGGCTGGCCGACCCCGCGGTCCACGCCGACCAGCGCGAGGCCATGCGGCTCAACAAGCGCTACGCGGAGCTGACCCCGATCATCGCGACGTACCGCGACTGGAAGCAGACCGGCGACGACATGGAGACCGCGCGCGAATTCGTCGCGGACGACCCGGACTTCGCCGACGAGGTCAAGGAACTCGACGCCCGGCGCGACGAGCTGACCGAAAAGCTGCGGCTGCTGCTCGTCCCGCGCGACCCCAGCGACGACAAGGACGTCATCCTCGAGGTCAAGGCCGGCGAGGGCGGCGAGGAGTCCGCGCTGTTCGCCGGCGACCTGCTGCGGATGTATCTGCGCTACGCCGAGCGGGCCGGCTGGAAGACCGAGATCCTGGAGGCCAACGAGTCCGACCTCGGCGGCTACAAGGACGTCCAGGTCGCGGTGAAGACCAAGGGCGGCAACGGCGCCACCGAGCCGGGACAGGGTGTCTGGGCGCGGCTGAAGTACGAGGGCGGGGTGCACCGCGTCCAGCGCGTGCCCGCCACCGAATCGCAGGGCCGTATCCACACCTCCGCGGCCGGTGTGCTGGTCACGCCCGAGGCCGAGGAGGTCGAGGTCGAGATCGGCCCCAACGACCTGCGGATCGACGTCTACCGCTCGTCGGGCCCCGGCGGCCAGTCGGTCAACACCACCGACTCCGCGGTGCGCATCACCCACCTGCCCACCGGCATCGTCGTCTCCTGCCAGAACGAGAAGAGCCAGCTCCAGAACAAGGAGCAGGCGATGCGCATCCTGCGCTCCCGGCTGCTGGCCGCGGCGCAGGAAGAGGCCGAGCGGGAGGCGTCGGACGCCCGGCGCAGCCAGGTCCGCACGGTTGACCGCTCCGAGCGCATCCGTACGTACAACTTCCCGGAAAACCGCATCTCGGACCACCGGGTCGGCTTCAAGGCGTACAACTTGGACCAGGTGCTCGACGGCGAGCTCGACCCGGTCATCCAGGCGTGTGTCGACGCCGACTCGGCCGCCAAGCTCGCCGCCGCCCAGTAATCCCGCACGACCCGGTACGTACCGGCCGGGGACCGCACCGCCGGGGGCACCCCCGGACCCCCGGCCGATCGACGGCGAACCCGCACCATGAAGACGCAGCGCACTAGGAGGAAGGCCCCGTGAACCTTCTGCTCGCCGAGGTGGCCCAGGCCACCCAGCGGCTGGCCGACGCCGGTGTGCCCTCGCCGCGCTTCGACGCCGAGGAACTCGCCGCGTTCGTGCACGGCGTCAAACGGGGTGAGCTGCACCACGTCAAGAACGCGGACTTCGACGCCCGCTACTGGGAGGCCGTCGCCCGCCGCGAGGCCCGTGAGCCGCTCCAGCACATCACCGGCCGGGCATTCTTCCGCTACCTCGAACTCGCCGTCGGGCCAGGGGTGTTCGTGCCCCGCCCGGAGACCGAGTCGGTCGTCGGCTGGGCGATAGACGCCGTACGGGCCATGGACGTCGTCGAGCCGCTGATCGTCGATCTGTGCACCGGCTCCGGGGCGATCGCCCTCGCCCTCGCGCAGGAGGTGCCCCGCTCGCGGGTGCACGCCGTGGAGCTGTCCGAAGAAGCTCTGGACTACGCCCGCAAGAACGTCGAGGGGTCCCGCGTCGTTCTCCATCACGGCGACGCGCTGACCGCGCTTCCCGAACTGGACGGGCAGGTCGACCTGGTCGTCTCCAACCCGCCGTACATCCCGCTGACCGAGTGGGAGTACGTCGCACCCGAGGCCCGCGACCACGACCCCGAACTCGCGCTGTTCTCGGGCCAGGACGGCCTGGACACCATCCGTGGCATCGAGCGGACCGCACACCGCCTGCTGCGCCCCGGAGGTGTGGTCGTCATCGAGCATGCCGACACCCAGGGCGGGCAGGTGCCGTGGATCTTCACCGAGGAGCGGGGCTGGGCCGATGCGGCCGACCACCCGGACCTCAACAACAGGCCCCGATTCGCCACCGCGCGCCGGGCGACGCCATGAGGCGTTCCGCTTCGGCGCCTGATGCAGCCGATGCATCCGAAGTATTCGTTTCGCACGAGGAGGTCCCGTAATGGCACGGCGATACGACTGCAGCGACGCGACCGACCGCACCACCGGTCTGCGCGAGGCCGCCTCGGCCGTCCGCCGCGGTGAGCTGGTCGTGCTGCCGACCGACACCGTCTACGGCATCGGCGCGGACGCCTTCAGCGCCGAGGCCGTCGGCGATCTGCTGGAGGCCAAGGGCCGCGGCCGCGGTATGCCCTCCCCGGTCCTCGTCGGGTCCCCCAACACCCTGCACGGCCTGGTCACCGACTTCTCCGAGCAGGCCTGGGAGCTGGTCGACGCCTTCTGGCCCGGTGCGCTCACCCTCGTCGCCAAGCACCAGCCGTCGCTGACCTGGGACCTGGGCGAGACCCGTGGCACGGTCGCGGTACGGATGCCGCTGCACCCCGTCGCGATCGAGCTGCTCACCGACTTCGGCCCGATGGCCGTCTCCAGTGCCAACCTCACCGGCCACCCGTCCCCGCAGGACTGCGACGCCGCACAGGAAATGCTGGGCGACTCGGTCTCCGTCTACCTCGACGGCGGCCCCACGCCCGCCGCCGTGCCCTCGTCGATCGTCGACGTCACCGGCAAGATCCCGGTGCTGCTGCGCGCGGGCGCGATCACCGCGGAGGAACTGCGCAAGGTGGTACCCGAGCTCGAGGTGGCCAATTGATGGCGCCCCTGGGGCGTGGCATAGCGGGACCAGGCGCCGGCACCCACCCCCCTGTCCCCCCTTCACCCCCTTTTCGGATTCTCCACGTCAGCACCGGCAACGTCTGCCGCTCGCCGATCACCGAGCGGCTGCACCGCCATGCCCTGGAGCTGCGGCTGGGCGAGGCCCGCAGCGGCGGACTGCTCGTGGAGAGCGCCGGTACCTGGGGTCACGAAGGCGCCCCGATGGAGACGCACGCCGCGACGGTGCTCACCGACTACGGCGCCGACCCGGCCGGCTTCATCGGCCGGGAGCTGCTCGACGAGCACGTCATCCGCGCCGACCTGGTGCTCACCGCCACCCGTGACCACCGTGCCCAGGTCATCTCGATGGGGCATTCCGCGGGACTGCGCACGTTCACGCTCAAGGAGTTCAACCGGCTGGTGCGGGCCATAGACCCCGCCACGCTGCCCGAGCCCGACCCGGCCCGGCCGGACGGCGGGCTGATCGAGCGCGCCCGTGCGCTGGTCGGCGCCGCCGCGGCGCTGCGCGGCTGGCTGCTGGCGCCCAACCCGGAGTCCGACGAGGTCTACGACCCCTACGGGGCCCCCATCACCTTCTTCCGCTCCATCGGCGACGAGATCAACCAGGCGCTCGACCCGGTCGTCACCGCCCTCACCGGGCTCCCGGCGCGCGCCTGAGGCCTGTCTCCCGGCAACCGGGGAGACAGGCCTGTGAGGGCCCCTGTGCGCGGGCCTGGACCCCGTCGGCCCGCACACCGCGCCCGATCGCCCCGCCGCGCCTACATTGGGACTACGTCCCCGTACGAGGCCCGGAGCAAGCGATGCCTGCGACCACCGCGTCACCCCGTCACGAGACCCCGGCCGGCCCTTCCCGGGCCGCCGAGCCCACGCCGGACGCCGGGCCGGCCGAGACCGTCGAGGACCGCGCACGGGCCGCCGCCCGTGACGCCGTCACCCGGCCGGCCGGCTCCCCGGACTTCGCCGCCCTGCTGCGCCAGGACCCCGAGATCGCCGGTGTGGTGCTCGGCGAGAGCGCCCGGCAGAGTGACGGTCTGCAGCTGATCGCCGCGGAGAACTTCACCTCACCGGCCGTCCTCGCCGCCCTCGGCTCCCCGCTGGGCAACAAATACGCCGAGGGCTATCCCGGCGCCCGGCACCACGGCGGCTGCGAGATCGTCGACCTCGCCGAGCGGATCGCGGTGGAGCGCGCCAAGGCCCTTTTCGGCGCCGAACACGCCAACGTCCAGGCCCACTCCGGGTCTTCGGCCGTTCTGGCCGCCTACGCCGCCCTGCTGCGCCCCGGTGACACCGTCCTGGCCATGTCCCTCCCGCACGGCGGGCACCTCACCCACGGATCGCCCGCCAACTTCTCCGGCCGCTGGTTCGACTTCGCCGGCTACGGCGTCGACGAGGAGACCGGGCTGCTGGACTACGACGCGATCCGCGAGCTGGCCCGGGACCGCCGGCCCAAGGCCATCGTCTGCGGCTCGATCTCCTACCCCCGGCACATGGACTACGCCGCCTTCCGCGACATCGCCGACGAGACCGGCGCCTATCTGATCGCGGATGTCGCGCATCCGCTCGGGCTCATCGCCGGGGGCGCGGCGCCCAGCCCCGTCCCGTACGCCCATGTGGTGTGCGGTACGACACACAAGGTGCTGCGCGGGCCGCGCGGCGGGCTGATCCTGTGCGGCGCGAAGCTGGCCGAGCGCATCGACCGGGCGGTGTTCCCGTTCACCCAGGGCGGTGCCCAGATGAACGCCGTCGCCGCCAAGGCCGTCGCCTTCGCGGAGGCCGCCACGCCCGCCTTCGGCGCGTACGCGCACCAGGTCACCGCCAATGCCCGCGCGCTCGCCGGGGCGCTGGCCGGACACGGTCTGACGATCACCACCGGCGGCACCGACACCCATCTGATCAGCGCTGATACCGCCCCGCTCGGCCTCGACGCCCGCACCGCCCGGGGTCGGCTGGCGGCCGCCGGGATCGTCCTGGACACCTGCGCCCTGCCGTGCGCCGACGACCCCGCGGCCCGCCGGACCGGCCTGCGGCTGGGCACCGCCGCGGTGACGACGCAGGGGATGGGCGAGGCCGAGATGAAGGCGGTTGCCGGGCTGGTCGTGGCGGCGCTGGAGGAGGACACCACGGCCCGCTCCCGCACCGTCGCTTTGGTCCATGGCTTTCCGCCTTATCCCGATCACGGGTGACGGCGGGAACCATCCGCCGACGCGAGGCGTCTCTCCCTGTATTCACGGTCAGGGGGCTGACACGCATAGGGTGTGGGGCTGTGATGGCCAGCTATACCAATGGGGCAGCCCGTGCGTGAATACCTGCTGACGCTGTGCGTCACGGCCGCGGTGACCTACCTGCTGACCGGGCCGGTGCGGAAGTTTGCGATCGCGGCCGGTGCGATGCCGGAGATCCGCGCGCGTGATGTGCACCGCGAGCCGACACCGCGGCTCGGCGGTATCGCGATGTTCGGCGGGCTGTGCGCCGGCCTGCTGGTCGCCTCGCACCTGACCAACCTCAAGAGCGTCTTCGAGAACTCCAACGAGCCCCGGGCGCTGCTCTCCGGCGCCGCCCTGATCTGGATCCTCGGCGTCCTGGACGACAAGTGGGGCGTGGACGCGCTGGTCAAGCTCGGCGGCCAGATGATCGCCGCGGGTGTGATGGTCCTGCAGGGCCTGACGATCCTGTGGATCCCGATCCCCGGCGTCGGCACGGTCTCGCTGACCCCGATGCAGGGCACCCTGCTGACCGTCGCGCTCGTCGTCATCACCATCAATGCGGTCAACTTCGTCGACGGCCTGGACGGTCTCGCCTCCGGCATGGTGTGCATCGCGGCCGCGGCGTTCTTCATGTACGCGTACCGGATGTGGTTCGGCTATGGCATCGAGGCGGCCGCGCCCGCAACGCTGTTCTCGGTCGTGCTGATGGGCATGTGCCTGGGCTTCCTGCCGCACAACATGCACCCGGCGCGGATCTTCATGGGTGACTCGGGATCGATGCTGATCGGCCTGGTGATGGCCGCGGGCGCGGTCTCGGTGACCGGCCAGGTCGACCCGGACCTGCTCAATGTGAAGGCGGGCGGTCTGCGCGAGGCGACCCACGCGATGGTGCCGGTCTACATCCCCCTGCTGCTGCCCCTGACGGTCATCGCGGTGCCGGTCGCCGACCTGGTCCTGGCGATCGTGCGGCGCACCTGGCAGGGCCAGTCGCCGTTCGCCGCCGACCGCGGTCACCTGCACCACCGACTGCTGGAAATCGGCCACTCGCACAGCCGGGCCGTGCTGATCATGTACTTCTGGTCCGCGCTGATCGCCTTCGGCGCGGTCGCCTACTCGGTGAACAACGCCAGCATGTGGATCGTGCTGGGCATCGTGCTGCTGAGCGCGGTGGGCCTGGTGCTGCTCCTGCTGCCGCGCTTCACGCCGCGTACGCCGCGCTGGGCGGAGTGGATGGTGCCGCCGCGCTACCGGCGGGCCGCCCACGCGACGGCGACCGCCGCGGTGGCCGACGGCGAGGACGCCGTCGAGCCGGAGGAGGAGCGCGAGCCGGTCCCGGCGGGCATCAACGGGGCCACCGCGATCGGCGACCGCTCACGCTTCGTGGAGCACCGGAGGGCGGGCAGTCACCGCTGATCCCGCCAGGTGATCGCCCGAACGCGCGATAAAAATCGGGTCGGTTGACCCCATACCAGACAAAAGGCTGGCCGTCAGTGCACCAACGCGCGGGTTCACGCTCAGGTGTGACAGGGTCCACACGAACCAGGTAAAGACCTCATCAAATAGTTTGTGATACCGTTCACGAAACCCGGCGATAGAGCCGAGAGAACGTAGTGCGACGTTCTTTCAGCCTCAGGTTCCGCCTCTGGCCGGGTCTACGCTCGTCCCTGACGACAACCCCCACCTTTTGCCGGAGCGCCGCCATGCAGTCGAATGACGCCCGACTACTCCTTCACACCGCTGTGCCCACGCTCGCCACCGGTGTCATCGCCGTTGCCGTGAGCGCTGTGGCCGTCGGTGCGACGGGAGCGATCGGCGCTGTCGTCGGCACCGTGCTGGTGCTGCTCGTCATGGGGGCCGGGCTGGTTGTCCTGCAGAAGACCGCGAGGAGTCTGCCGCAGCTTTTCCAGATGATGGGCCTGCTGCTTTACACGGTGCAGATTCTGTTCGTGCTGGTCTTCCTGATCGCGTTCAAGGACACAACCCTCTTCGACACCAAGGCATTTGCGTTCACATTGCTCGGCGCCACTCTCGTGTGGATCGCGGCGCAGACCCGCGGTCACATGAAGGCGAAGATTCTGTACGTGGATCCCGACTCCGCCGAGACGAAGAAGGCGGAGACGGCGGGGTCGCCGACGTGACACGTAGGGCCGAGATAAAAGCCCTCTTGCGGGCCTGCTATCGTCCGGTGCCAACTGCGGCACAGTTGGCGCAGGCGGCTGAGCTCCCCAGATCCACTCGATGGAACGGGCAGTTCTCGCGGCCGATGCCTGTGATGAGGCCGGGCCCAGCGCCCGCCAGCCGCCCCCTAATCCGTAAGACCAGTCCAGTGCCGCTCCGTGGCTCAACGCCGCGCCGACACAACGAGGTTGCCGTACCCATGCGCCACGCTGAAGGAGCTCGCGGTGAGTGCTGAAACGATGCTCGCCTTCGAGACCGACTGCCACATCTTCTCCGGGTGCGGCTTCCCAGCTCCCGGGCTTCATTCGTTCGTCTTCAAGCCGCTGTTCACGATCAACGGCTTCGAGTTCAACAAGGTCATGCTGCTGGCGCTGCTCAGCACCGTCGTGGTCGTGGCGTTCTTCTGGGCGGCGTTCGGCAAAGCCAAGGTGGTGCCGGGCAAGCTGCAGATGATCGGCGAAGCGGGTTATGACTTCGTGCGCCGCGGGATCGTCTACGACGCGCTCGGCAAGAAGGAGGGCGAGAAGTACGTCCCCTTCATCGTCTCGCTGTTCTTCTTCGTCTGGATCATGAATCTGTGGTCGATCGTTCCGATCGCCCAGTTCCCGGTGACCTCGATCATCGCGTTCCCCGCGGGTCTCGCGGCGATCGTCTACGTCACGTGGGTCACCCTGACCTTCAAGCGGCACGGCTTCGTCGGCGCGCTGAAGAACTTCAGCGGCTACGACAAGTCGCTCGGCGCGGTCCTGCCGATGCTGATCGTCATCGAGCTGCTCTCGAACCTGATCATCCGGCCCTTCACCCACGCGGTGCGGCTCTTCGCGAACATGTTCGCCGGCCACCTCCTGCTGCTGATGTTCACGATCGCCACCTGGTACCTGCTGAACGGATTCGGCGTGGTCTACGCCGGCGCCTCGTTCATCATGACCATCCTGCTGACCGCTTTCGAGCTGTTCATCCAGGCCGTGCAGGCGTACGTCTTCGTGCTCCTGACCGCGAACTACCTCCAGGGCGCGCTCGCCGAGCACCACTGAGCCCCTGTCTCCCCAGCCCCTATAGACGCCCGGTGGCCAACCCCCATCGGTCCGTGAAAGAGAAGGAAGTAACGGCATGTCCGCTGCTCTCGAGACTGTCAACCTCGCCGCCGGCGTCACCGGCAACCTCGGCTCGATCGGTTACGGCCTCGCCGCGATCGGCCCCGGCGTCGGCGTCGGCATCATCTTCGGTAACGGCACCCAGGCCCTCGCCCGTCAGCCCGAGGCTGCCGGCCTGATCCGCACCAACCAGATCATGGGTTTCGCCTTCTGTGAGGCGCTCGCCCTGATCGGCATCGTCATGGGCTTCCTCTTCAAGGCCTGACGGACTGCTGCAATCACCGACAGACGGAAGGCATTGATGTGAACGCCCTGGGCTTCAACATGGCGGCGGAGGTTCCCGAGAACCCTCTGATCCCGCCGATTCCAGAGCTGGTCATCGGCCTGATCGCTTTCTTCATCGTCTTCGGCTTCCTCGCCAAGAAGCTCCTCCCGAACATCAACAAGGTTCTGGAAGAGCGTCGGACGCAGATCGAGGGCCGGATGGAGGAAGCCGAGGCGACTCAGGCCGAGGCTCAGCAGGTGCTCGCGGACTACCGGGCACAGCTGGCTGACGCCCGCCACGAGGCCGCGCGACTGCGCCAGGAGGCGCAGGAGCAGGGCGCGACTCTCATTGCTGAGATGCGCGCCGAGGGCCAGCGGCAGCGCGAGGAGATCATCGCTGCCGGTCACGCCCAGATCGAGGCGGACCGGCAGCAGGCCGCGCAGGCGCTGCGCCGGGACGTGGGCAAGCTCGCCGTCGAGCTGTCCGGCAAGATCGTCGGCGAGTCCCTGGAGGACCACGCCCGGCAGAGCCGGACCATCGACCGGTTCCTCGACGAGGTCGAGGGCAACGTGACGAAGGCTGAGGCCGGCCGATGAACGGAGCGAGCCGCGAGGCACTCGCCTCCGCACGCGAGCGGTTCAACGCGCTGACGGATGACACCTCCGTCGACGCGGCGAAGCTCGCCGAGGAGCTGGCTGCCGTCACCGCTCTGCTCGACCGCGAGGTGTCGCTGCGTCGGGTTCTCACCGACCCGGCGCAGTCCGGTGAGGCGCGGGCCGAACTGGCCGGACGCCTGCTGGGCAGCCGGGTCGGTGGTCCCACCGCCGGCCTGGTGCGCGACATGGTCCGCTCCCGCTGGTCGCGCTCGCGCGATCTGACGGACGCGACCGAGGAGCTGGCCTACAGCGGCGACCTCGTCGTCGCCCAGCGGGCCGGCCAGCTCGACGATGTCGAGGACGAGCTGTTCCGGTTCGGCCGGATCGTCAGCTCCAGCGGCGAGCTGCGCCGTGCGCTGACGGACCGGACCGCGCCGGTCGAGGCCAAGAAGCAGCTGCTGCACACACTGCTGGGCGGCCGGGCCAACCCGGTCACCGAGCGCGTCATGGTCCGCCTTGTCGCACAGCCGCGGGGCCGTAGCCTGGAAGCGGGGCTCGATGCCCTCTCCAAGCTGGCGGCGAGCCGCCGGGACCGGATGGTCGCGGTGGTCACCTCCGCGGTGCCCCTCAGCGAGGGACAGCGGCAGCGCCTGGGCGCTTCCCTGGCGCAGCTGTACGGACGGCAGGTCCATCTGAACCTCGACGTGGACCCCGAGGTCCTCGGCGGAGTCCAGGTCCGGATCGGCGACGAGGTCATCAACGGGACCGTCGCGGAGCGCCTCGAAGAGGCGGCCCGGCGGATGGCCGGCTGACCCAGCCACCAACTCAAGAGCTGCACAACCGGCGGCCGGAAGCCGGACCCGCCGGACCGAGAGGTCCGGCTGCGGTCCGGAAGAAGCCCCGGGGACCAGCACAAGCATGACGGCGGCCCGAGTTGGGCCGTAAGCGGAAACCCCCTGGGGGACAGCCCCCCAGACACCCGCAAGTAACTTCGGGCCCAACAAGGAGAGCAGGGAACCCAGATGGCGGAGCTCACGATCCGGCCGGAGGAGATCCGGGACGCGCTGGAGAACTTCGTCCAGGCGTACAAGCCGGACGCGGCCTCGCGCGAGGAGGTCGGCACGGTCAGCGATGCCGGAGACGGCATCGCGCATGTCGAGGGCCTTCCCTCGGCGATGGCGAACGAACTGCTGAAGTTCGAGGACGGCACCCTCGGTCTTGCGCTGAACCTGGAAGAGCGCGAGATCGGTGCGGTCATCCTCGGCGAGTTCAGCGGTATCGAGGAGGGCCAGCCGGTGCAGCGCACCGGTGAGGTGCTCTCGGTCGCCGTGGGCGAGGGCTACCTCGGCCGCGTCGTCGACCCGCTGGGCAACCCGATCGACGGCCTCGGCGAGATCGAGTCCGAGGGCCGCCGCGCCCTGGAGCTGCAGGCTCCGGGCGTCATGGTCCGTAAGTCGGTGCACGAGCCGATGGAGACCGGCTACAAGGCCGTCGACTCGATGGTGCCGATCGGCCGTGGCCAGCGTCAGCTGATCATCGGTGACCGCCAGACCGGCAAGACCGCCCTGGCCGTCGACACGATCATCAACCAGCGCGACAACTGGCGCACCGGCGACCCGAAGAAGCAGGTCCGCTGCATCTACGTCGCCATCGGCCAGAAGGGCTCCACCATCGCGTCCGTGCGCGGCGCGCTGGAGGAGGCCGGTGCCCTGGAGTACACCACCATCGTCGCCGCCCCGGCGTCCGACCCGGCGGGCTTCAAGTACCTGGCGCCCTACACCGGCTCGGCCATCGGCCAGCACTGGATGTACCAGGGCAAGCACGTCCTGATCATCTTTGACGACCTCTCGAAGCAGGCCGACGCCTACCGCGCCGTGTCCCTGCTGCTGCGCCGTCCGCCGGGCCGTGAGGCCTACCCGGGCGACGTCTTCTACCTGCACTCGCGTCTGCTGGAGCGCTGCGCCAAGCTCTCCGACGAGATGGGCGCCGGTTCGATGACCGGTCTGCCGATCGTCGAGACCAAGGCGAACGACGTGTCGGCGTTCATTCCGACCAACGTCATCTCCATCACCGACGGCCAGTGCTTCTTGGAGTCGGACCTCTTCAACGCCAATCAGCGTCCCGCGCTGAACGTCGGTATCTCCGTCTCCCGTGTCGGTGGTTCCGCCCAGCACAAGGCGATGCGCCAGGTTTCCGGCCGACTGCGTGTGGACCTCGCCCAGTACCGCGAGCTGGAGGCGTTCGCCGCCTTCGGTTCCGACCTGGACGCGGCCTCCAAGGCGCAGCTGGAGCGCGGTAAGCGGATGACCGAGCTGCTCAAGCAGCCCCAGTACTCCCCGTACTCCACCGAGGACCAGGTCGTCTCCATCTGGGCCGGCACCAACGGCAAGATGGACGATGTACCGGTGTTGGACATCCGCCGCTTCGAGCGGGAGCTTCTCGACCACCTGCACCTCGAGAAGAAGGAGCTGCTGACCAGCATCCGCGAGGGCGCCAAGATGTCCGAGGACACCATCGGCGCGATCGCCGAGGCCGTCGACGGCTTCAAGCGGCAGTTCGAGACCTCGGACGGCAAGCTGCTCGGCGAGGACACCCCGGCCGGCACCGGCAAGTGACGACGGAAGGGACCTGATCCATGGGAGCCAAGCTCCGGGTCTACAAGCGTCGCATCCGCTCCGTCACCGCGACCAAGAAGATCACCAAGGCGATGGAGATGATCGCCGCCTCGCGCGTCGTCAAGGCGCAGCGCCAGGTGGCGGCATCGACGCCGTACGCGAGTGAACTGACCCGCGCGGTGACAGCGGTTGCCACGGGCTCGAACACCCAGCATCCGCTGACGACCGAGGTGGAGCGGCCCACCCGGGCCGCACTGCTGCTCATCACGAGCGACCGCGGTCTGGCCGGCGGCTACTCCTCCAATGTCATCAAGGCCGCGGAGCAGCTCACCGAGCGGCTCAAGGCCGAGGGCAAGGAGGCCGACGCCTACATCGTCGGGCGCAAGGGTGTGTCGTACTACAGCTTCCGCGAGCGCAAGGTCGTGGAGTCGTGGACCGGTTTCACCGACAACCCGACGTACGCGGACGCCAAGGCGATCGCCGCACCGCTCATCGCGGCCGTCCAGCGGGACACCGCCGAGGGCGGAGTGGACGAACTCCACATCGTCTACACCGAGTTCATCTCGATGATGACGCAGACGGCGCTCGACGACCGGCTGCTGCCGCTCAGCCTCGACAAGGCGGCGGCGGAGTCGGAGGAGTCGTCCAAGGGCGAGATCCTCCCGCTGTTCGACTTCGAGCCGTCGGCCGAGGACGTCCTCGACGCCCTGCTTCCGCGGTATGTCGAGTCGCGGATCTACAACGCGCTTCTGCAGGCCGCCGCCTCCAAGCACGCCGCCACGCGTCGTGCGATGAAGTCGGCGACCGACAACGCGGAAGAGCTCATCAAGTCGCTCTCGCGGCTTGCCAACGCGGCCCGACAGGCCGAAATCACCCAGGAAATCAGCGAGATCGTCGGTGGCGCCAGTGCTCTGGCCGACGCGACCGCGGGGAGTGACTGACCACTATGACCACCACTGTTGAAACGGCCACGGCAACGGGCCGCGTCGCCCGGGTCATCGGCCCGGTCGTCGACGTGGAGTTCCCCGTCGACGCGATGCCGGAGATCTACAACGCGCTGACCGTCGAGGTCGCCGACCCGGCCGAGCAGGGCAAGCTCAAGACGCTGACCCTCGAGGTCGCGCAGCACCTGGGCGACGGCGTCGTCCGTGCGATCTCCATGCAGCCCACCGACGGTCTGGTCCGCCAGGCCGCGGTGACCGACACCGGCACCGGGATCACCGTCCCCGTCGGTGACGTCACCAAGGGCAAGGTGTTCAACACCCTCGGCGAGATCCTGAACAAGCCGGAGGCCGCGTCCGAGATCACCGAGCGCTGGGCCATCCACCGCAAGGCGCCGTCCTTCGACCAGCTCGAGTCCAAGACCGAGATGTTCGAGACCGGCGTCAAGGTCATCGACCTGCTGACCCCGTACGTCAAGGGCGGCAAGATCGGTCTGTTCGGTGGCGCCGGTGTCGGCAAGACCGTTCTGATCCAGGAAATGATCTACCGCGTGGCCAACAACCACGACGGTGTGTCGGTGTTCGCCGGTGTCGGCGAGCGCACCCGTGAGGGCAACGACCTCATCGAGGAAATGACGGACTCCGGCGTCATCGACAAGACCGCGCTGGTCTTCGGTCAGATGGACGAGCCCCCGGGCACCCGTCTGCGCGTCGCCCTGGCCGGTCTGACCATGGCGGAGTACTTCCGCGATGTGCAGAAGCAGGACGTGCTCTTCTTCATCGACAACATCTTCCGGTACACCCAGGCGGGTTCCGAGGTGTCGACCCTGCTCGGCCGAATGCCCTCCGCGGTGGGCTACCAGCCGAACCTGGCCGACGAGATGGGTCTCCTCCAGGAGCGCATCACCTCGACCCGTGGTCACTCGATCACCTCGATGCAGGCGATCTACGTCCCCGCGGACGACCTGACCGACCCGGCGCCGGCCACCACCTTCGCCCACCTGGACGCGACCACCGTGCTGTCGCGCCCGATCTCGGAGAAGGGCATCTACCCGGCGGTCGACCCGCTGGACTCGACGTCCCGGATCCTGGACCCCCGCTACATCACGCAGGAGCACTACGACTGCGCCTCGCGCGTCAAGACGATCCTGCAGAAGTACAAGGACCTCCAGGACATCATCGCGATTCTGGGTATCGACGAGCTCGGCGAGGAGGACAAGCTCACCGTCCACCGCGCCCGTCGTATCGAGCGGTTCCTGTCGCAGAACACCCACGTGGCGAAGCAGTTCACCGGTGTCGACGGGTCGGACGTCCCGCTGGACGAGACCATCGCGGCGTTCAACGCGATCGCCGACGGTGACTACGACCACTTCCCCGAGCAGGCGTTCTTCATGTGCGGTGGCATCGAGGACCTGAAGGCCAATGCCAAGGAGCTGGGCGTCTCCTGACCCCGGCACCGGTCCCGGGGGCGGCCCTGGCCGCCCCCGGCCCGTACGACCACTAGTATTTGACCCAACATCTGCCGAGCCAGGCAGGTGGAGACCCGAGGAGCCATCGTGGCTGAGCTGCACGTCGAGTTGGTCGCCGCGGACCGTCAGGTCTGGTCCGGCGAGGCCAGCCTGGTCGTCGCGCGCACCTCGTCGGGCGACATCGGCGTCATGCCCGGACATCAGCCGCTGCTCGGCGTGCTGCAGTCGGGCCCGGTGACGATTCGTACGACCGGCGAGAGCGGGGACGGCACCGTCGTCGCCGCGGTGCACGGCGGCTTCATCTCATTCGCCGACAACAAGCTGTCTCTGCTCGCGGAGATCGCGGAACTGTCGGACGAGATCGATGTCCAGCGCGCGGAGCGGGCCCTGGAGCGAGCGAAGTCGGACGCTGACGCGGCCGCCGAGCGTCGCGCCGATGTCCGGCTGCGTGCGGTGACGGGCGTTTCCTGAGCCCCGTCACCGACGAGATCGATCCTCAGCCGCGGGCTGCCCGGAGTTGTCCGGAGCGGCCCGCGGCTGAGGCAATGCAGGTGCGTTTGACTCTCCCACGCCTGTACGGCGCGGGGGCACCCCCATCGAGGCGAGGAGGTCGGTCGAGATGGTCCTCGCTCTGCTTGTGAGCGGCGCGGTCGTGGTACTGGTGCTGGTGGGGCTGTTCGTCTTCGGACTGAGGCGGCGGCTCATCCAGCGGTCCGGTGGCACCTTCGACTGCAGCCTGCGCTGGCAAGTGCCGGAGAACGAGGCCGGCGGCAAGGGCTGGATCTACGGAGTGTCGCGCTACAACGGCGACCGGGTCGAATGGTTCCGGGTGTTCTCGTACGCGCCCCGGCCCCGCCGTGTCCTGGAGCGCTCCGCCATCGAGGTCCTGGAACGCCGTACCCCTCAGGGCGAGGAAGAGCTGGCGCTGCTCTCCGACTCCCTCGTGCTGACCTGCCGGCACCGCGGCACCCGCCTGGAACTGGCGATGAGCGAGGATGCGCTCACCGGCTTCCTCGCCTGGCTGGAGGCGGCGCCGCCCGGTCAACGCGTCAATGTCGCCTGAGTAAGGCCCGCTCGACGGCCCCCGGAGGGAGCCCGGGGGAGCGGAATGCCGCCCCGGCCTGCCGCTCTACGGCCCGTCCACCCCCAACTCCTGTGCCAGCACGGCCGCTTGGACCCTGCTGCGCAGATCCAGCTTCGCCAGCAGCCGGCTGACATGCGTCTTCACGGTGGCCTCCGCCATGGCCAGTCGCAGCGCGATATCGGCGTTCGACAGCCCGCACCCCAGACACCCCAGCACCTCCCGCTCGCGCGGCGTCAGCGCGTCCAGGACCGCCGGATCCGGCGCCTCGCCCTGCCGCGCGGGCCGTCGCACGGCCGTACGCGGGCTCGCGAACTCCGCGATCAGCCGGCGGGTCACGGCCGGAGCGATCAGTCCCTCGCCGGAGGCCACGGTACGCACCGCGGTCAGCAGCGCGGCCGCGTCGCTGTCCTTGAGGAGGAAGCCCGCCGCCCCCGCCCGTAGTGCTCCGAAGACATATTCGTCCAGGTCGAAGGTGGTCAGCACCAGCACGTCCGCCAACTTCTCCAAGACCACCTGCCGGGTGGCGGAGACCCCGTCGAGGCGGGGCATCTGGATGTCCATGAGGACCAGGTCGGGGCGCAGCTCGCGGGCGAGCCGCACCGCCTCCTCGCCGTCCTGCGCCTCCCCGACGACCTCGATGTCGGGGGCGGAGCGCAGGATGAGGACCAGCCCGGCCCGTACGGCGGACTGGTCCTCGGCGACGAGTACCCGGATCGGCTGCGCGTCGGCGCCTGTCATCGTTGCTCTTCCTCCTCGGCGGCGGGCAACGCTGCCCGCACCAGCCAGACTGTGCCGGCCGGCCCGCTTTCCGGGCCGGCCTCGAATGCTCCGCCCAGCAGGGCGATCCGCTCGCGCATCCCGACCAGACCGGTGCCGGAGCCAGGGGCACGGGGGCCGGGGCGGTCGGCGAACGGGCTGTGGACGGCGACGGTGAGCGCGCCGCCGTGGTCATGGGCGAGGCGTACCCGCACCTCGCCGGGCGCGGCGTGCTTGAGTGCGTTGGTCAGCGATTCCTGGACGATGCGGTAGGCGGCGAGTTCGACCGGTGCCGCCGGCTTCGGAGCGGCCGCCGGCCCGTCCGGGCTCCGGGAGTCGTCCAGGACGAAGGTCAGTCCGCTGCTCCTGCCGCTCGTACGGGCCTGGTCGATCAGCGCGTCCAGTCCGTCGAGCGTGGGGGTCGCGGCGGGCTCCTCGTCCCCTTCGGCGGTCTTCGGGTCCCGCAACAGGCCGATGAGACGGCGCATTTCGGCCAGACCTTGCACGCTGTTCTCACGGATCACCCCGAGCGCCTCGCGGGTCGCGGCCGGGTCGTCGATGGACTGGGCCGCGGTGGAGTGGATCGCGATGGCGGACAGATGGTTGGCGACCATGTCGTGCAGCTCGCGCGCCATCCGTGCCCGCTCGCCGGCCACCGCCTGGGTCCGGTCGATCTCGGCCAGCAGCGCGATCTGTTCGGCCCGCAGCTGTGCGGCCTGCGCGGCGTCGCGATGATTGCGCAGGATGATGCCGGTCCAGGCGGGGGCGATGGTGACCAGCGCGATCCCGATGATGACCATCACGACCTGCGGGTTCTGCCAGACCGCGGTCAGTGCGATGGCGGCCAGCACCGTTACCAGGACGGAGTGCAGCGGGATCCGGCGGGCCGCGCTCGCCGGGCCGTACAGCACCGCCGCATAGACCACGTCCGTGAACATCAGGACGGTGGCGACCAGGGTGCCGGCGCAGAGGTCCAGTGCCAGCGCCGGCACCGCGACGGCCAGTGCCGGCATCGGGGCCGTACGGCGCATCAGCTCCGCCGCCGACATCGCCGTGAGCGAGACCAGGGTGAGGGACGCGGGCAGCCCCAGGCGCGCGGGACCGCCGTGCAGATTCATCGCCCAGAGCAGCAGTCCGCCGAGCAGCCCGCCGCCCGCGATGAGCACATCGAGGCGGTGCGGCCGGCCGAGGGCGGCGAGGGGTCTGGCGGTCACCCCTCCATCAAACACGGCGCCGGGGCCCGCTGCCTCCACGTCCGGGTCATCCCCGCACGACGCGCGCTACATCGAAAGATGCAGTCCCGGATCATCGTGCGCGACGACGTGGCGGGCGGCGGCCGCTGGAAGGCTTGAGGTGTTCGGTGGAGAGCCCTGAAAGGAGACAGCCGTGATCGTCGTGCTGATCATCGCCTGCGAGGTCGGTTTCTGGGTGCTGCTGGCCGCCGGTCTGGCGCTGCGCTACCTGGCCCGGATGCCGCGTACCGGGGCGGCGGTGCTCCTGATGGAGCCGCTGCTGGAGCTGGTCTTGCTGTTCGTCACGGCGATCGACCTGAAGAACGGCGCGCCGGCGGACTGGAAACACGGCCTGGCCGCCGTCTACATCGGCTTCACGGTCGCCTACGGCCACTACACGATCAAGTGGGTCGACGGGCACTTCTCGCACCGCTTCGCGGGCGGTCCGCCACCGGTCAAGCCGGGCTACGGCCTCGCCCGCGCCAAGCACGAAGGGAAGCTGTGGCTGCGCACGGTGGTGATGGCCGTGGTCGCGTGCGGGCTGTTGCAGATCGCGATCTGGTACGTCGGTGACGGCGGCAACACCGCGTCGCTGCACGAGTGGCAGGGCACCTCGCTGAAGATCGTCAGCATCCACGGTGTGATCGCGCTGAGCTACCTCCTCTGGCAGAAGAAGGACCCGGGCCGGAACGCCGCCCCCGAGGCGGCGGCCCGGCCGCAGCAGAAGACCCTGCGCTAGACCGGCGGACGCCGGTCAGCGCTTTCCGCCCGGCACCCACAGCACGTCTCCGACCTCCTTGTTGGCCGTACGGGCCAGGATGAACAGGAGGTCGGAGAGGCGGTTGAGGTAGGTGGCGGTCAGCGGGTTCATGCTGCCGTCCTCTCCCGTGGCGCCGTGCTCCTCGAACGCGGCCCAGGACGAGCGCTCCGCGCGGCGGACGACCGTGCACGCCTGGTGCAGCAGGGCGGCGCCGGCCGTACCTCCGGGCAGGATGAAGCTGCGCAGCTTCTCCAGCTCCGCCAGGAAGCGGTCGCAGTCGGCCTCCAGCTTGTCGATATAGCTCTGCTCGACGCGCAGCGGCGGGCCCCACTTTTCCTGTTCCGGGGCGGGCTTTTCCACCACCGGTGTCGACAGGTCGGCGCCGACATCGAACAGGTCGTTCTGCACCCGCAGCAGCACCGCGGCGACGTCCTCGGGGAGCGAGCCGAGCGCCAGGGCCACGCCGATCGCCGCATTGGCCTCATTGGCGTCCGCGTACGCCGCGATCCGTGAATCGGTCTTGGCGGTGCGGCTCATGTCGCCGAGGGCGGTGGTGCCCTTGTCGCCGGTGCGGGTGTAGATGCGCGTCAGATTCACCATGGGGCGAGCCTACGCCGCGGACCTGCGGAAGGCCCGGGTGCACAGGGTCATGGACACCGCGACGAGCGCGAGCGCCGCCAGCACGCCGTGCAGCATGGCGGGGGAGGCGTAGGACCCGACGAAGGCCGCCCGCACCGCGTCCACGAGATAGCGGAGCGGCATGAAGTGCGACAGCACATCGAGCCACGCGGGCCCCAGTGTCATCGGCAGCATCAGCCCGGACAGCAGCATCGAGGGCATGGTCAGGGAGTTGATGACCGGCCCGAACTCCTGCGGGGTCCGCACCTTCAGCGCCAGCGCGTACGACAGCGAGGCCAGCGCCACGGTCAGCACGGCGACGAACGCAAAGCCGATGAGGATGCCCGGCAGCGGTGCGCGCAGCCCCATGGCCAGCGCGGCCAGTACCAGCAGCACCGCCTGGAAGACGAACAGCGCGGCGTCCCGCAGCACCCGGCCCAGCAGCAGCGCCGGCCGGCTCACCGCTGATAGAGGGGTACGACCGGTTCATGCGCGTGGTGCACGGCGCGCCCACCCTCAAGGCCCGCCTCTGGTACCTGCAGCAGGAGATCCACCTCAACCTGGAGGAAACGCTCCGGGAGGAGACCGGCGCGCCGGCCGGCGACCCGGTGCCGGGCCTGATGGCGGGCCAGATCGGCTGGGTGCACCAGAGCCTGATGGGCTGGATCGCGCAGGAGATGCTCGCCGGCCGCAAGCCCGCCGAGGCCTCCCGTGAGGCCCTCGTCCTCCTCGACGAGATGGAAGAGCTGCTGGGCGGAAAAGTCCTCAACTACGCCGTACGGGCGACCGACTGACGGCGGACTGTCCGGATCGCGACCCGCCCGGCGACCCCGTCGGTGTGATGTCCGTCATCCGAGGCGTGACGCGTATCTCTTACCCACCAAACGATCGCTCACGACCGCTAACGTCACTGAGGACCGTCAAGTGCACAGGGTGTGAGGGGACAGCAGTGGCAAAGAAGCTCGCCGTCATCGGGGCCGGACTCATGGGGTCCGGTATCGCGCAGGTCTCCGCCCAGGCGGGCTGGGACGTGGTTCTCCGCGATGTGACGGACGAGGCGCTGGCCCGGGGCAAGAGTGATATCGAGGCCTCGTTCGAGAAGTTCGTCGCCAAGGGCAAGCTGCCGGCTGCCGATGCCGAGCAGTCGCTCGCCCGCATCACCACCACGACCGACATGGCGGCCGCCGCCGACGCCGATATCGTCGTCGAGGCCGTCTTCGAGCGGATCGAGGTCAAGCGGGAGATCTTCGCGACGCTGGACAAAATCGTCAAGGACGAGACGGTGCTGGCCTCCAACACCTCGGCCATCCCGATCACCAAGATCGCCGCGGCCACCTCCCGTCCCGAGCGGGTCGTCGGTACGCACTTCTTCTCGCCGGTGCCGATGATGCAGCTGTGCGAACTGGTCCGCGGCTACAAGACCAGCGACGAAGCCCTCGCCACCGCCCGGCAGTTCGCCGAGTCGGTCGGCAAGACCTGTGTGGTCGTCAACCGCGATGTGGCCGGCTTCGTCACCACCCGCCTGATCTCCGCGCTGGTCGTCGAGGCCGCCAAGCTCTGCGAATCCGGTGTGGCCAGCGCCGAGGACATCGACATTGCCTGCAAGTTGGGCTTCGGCCATGCGATGGGACCGCTGGCCACCGCCGATCTGACGGGCGTCGACATCCTGCTGCACGCCACCGACAACATCTACACCGAGTCCCAGGACGAAAAGTTCGCACCGCCGGAGATCATGCGGCGAATGGTCGATGCGGGCGATATCGGCCGCAAGAGTGGGCAGGGCTTCTACAAGCACTGATGCCGCGTCAGCCCCATCGGCCGATGGGGTCACCCCGTCGGGTGAATTCGGTATCGGTTCGCTTACAGGCGGCAACTTCGCCGCATGAGAGGCAGTCAGATCTGTAGACGTCCAGGCGTCACCACCCATGACATCGGGGAGCGCATATGCACATCAGGGGCGACCACGCCGAGCTGGTTGTCGGGGGCCGCCTCGACGTCCGCAGCGCGGCGGACGCCCGTACGGCCCTGCACGCCGCCGTCGACTCCGGTCGGGGCGATCTCGTGCTGGACCTGAGCGAGTTGGATTCCTGGGACGCCACCGGCCTCGGCGTGATCATGGGCGCGCACCGCCGCGCCGGCCGCGTCAACCGCAGGCTGGTGCTGCGCGGCGTGCCGCCCCAGATGCAGCGCCTGCTGGTCGCCACCCGCCTGCACCGCATCCTCGCCATCGAGGGCGGCATCGAAGCGGAAACGCTTCCCCGGGTGTGAGGCAGCCGTGGTGAGCCGCCCGAGGTCCCGCACACGGGGCCGGAGTGTCCCCAGGGCGGTCACTACTGCACCGCAAAGCGCGCCGAAAGTTGAAGAACCAAGCGGAAGAAATGTCGTAAACCACGCGATACCGACCAATCCGGGAAGTTCCGGTCAGGACCGGCCCCCGGCGGTGCACCGGCCGCTCGCCAGGTCTAAGGTTCGGATCCCGCCCGTATGTCATCAACCGCAGCGGGCACCGGACCAGACGCGACGGCTGAGGACGACCTGCCGGAGCCGGGGGAGTGCGGACGGCCGGAAGCGCAGTCGGCACGCCAGATCTGGGAGCTTGCAGCATGGACCCGATTACCCACGGGGGACCCGAGGAGTACGGCGAGCAGAGCGGCCCTGCCGAGCAGCCGGCCCCCGCGTTCGGCGGCGCGCGGGGCGGCTCCGGCGGGCTCGCTCGCGTCGTCCGGCTCGTCTCGGGCCCTTACCTCGTCACCGTCAACCCCGTCGACGGCAGCGAAATAGAACCCTGCCCGCCCGGAGAACGCCCCGAGGCCCCCGGCCGGCTCGACCCGCAGGAACGTGCCGCGGCCGCGCGTGCCGCCGCGCCCCCGCTGCCCCCGGGCCCCTCCGGATTCGCCGGACACCAGGCTGCGCTCGAAGAGCGCACCGAGGACACCGAACGCCTGGTCCGGCTGCTCTCCCGCGGCCGCTCCGTACGCGTCACCGGCCCCTCCGGCTCCGGCCGCACCCGGCTGCTGGACGCCGTCGCCACCGCCTGCGCCGACCTCGCCCCCGACGGCGTCATCCGGCTCTCCGGCTACCACCGCACCGCCACCGACCTGCTGTACGCGCTGTTCGCCGCCGTCTACCGGGCCCCGCAGCACCGCCCCGACCGGCCCGAACTGCTGCGCAGGGTCGCCGAGATCGGCGGCATCGTCGTCCTGGACGACCTGGAGTTCGGCGGCGCCGCGCTCGACGAGCTGCTCGACGCCACCCCCGAATGCGCCTTCCTGATCGCCGCCACCCCCGACGTCGCGGCCCCCAGCGCCGGCTCCCACCTCGAAGAGGTCTTCCTCGGCGGCCTCGGCCGTGATGCCTGCGTCCGGCTGCTGCAGCGCGCCGTGGACCGGCCGCTCACCGACGACGAAGAGGCCTGGGCCGCCGACCTCTGGTTCGAGTCCGAGGGGCTGCCGCTGCGGTTCGTCCAGGCCGCCGCCCTGCTGCGGCAGCGCGACCGGATGCGGGTCGAGCCGGGCGCCCTCGACGACGGCTACGGGCTCTTCCCCGAGGAGGGAGCCGACGCCGCCGGGGCCGACGCCGCCGGGGCCGACGCCGCCGGGGCCGACGCAGCCGGGGCCGCCGGCACCGCTGCCGAGCCCGGTGAGCACCTTGAGGTGCCGCTGCCGTCCCTCGGGGAGGCCGCGGCCCCCGCCCCGCTGCTCGCGGCCCGGCTGGGCGCGGCCGCCCAGGAGACGCTGCGCTTCGCCGTCGCGCTCGGCGGCGAGCTGCCGCACCAGGCACATCTGCCGGCCCTCACCCAGGACACCCACGCCGACGCCGCCCTCGGCGAGCTGCTGGCCTGCGGCCTGATCACCCCGGTCGCCGGCCATTACCGGCTCGCCGCCACCGTCCAGGACCAGCTGGAGGCGGCCGGCTACACGGAGGGCGCCGCCGCACGGGCGCACACCGCCGCCCAGCACTACGCCTGGTGGGCCGGTCACCCCTCGGTCACCCCCGAGCGGGTCGCCACCGAGTCCGATGTGGCGCTGGCCGCCATGGGCGTGCTGACCGGCAGCCGGGAGAGCGGGCACGCCAGTGCGGCCGTGCTGCTCGCCCGTACGGCCGCCCCGGCATTCGCCGCCGCGCTGCAGTGGAGCGCCTGGGAGCGCAGCCTGCGGCACGGCCAGGAGGCCGCGCGGCTGTCCGGCGAGGTCGCCGAAGAGGCCTACTTCCACCACGAACTGGGCGTGCTGGCGCTGTGCACCGGCAGCCTCGACCGGGCCCGCGCCGAGCTGGAGGCATCCATCGGGCTGCGCGGCGTGCTCTCCGACCGCAACGGCGCGGTGGCCGGACGGCGTGCCCTGACACTGGTCACCGACCGTTCACGGGCCGACGCGGCCGCGGCGCCCACCACCGCCCTCCCGCAGGCGGCCGCCGCGGCCCCGGTGCCGAAGCCGGACGCGCCGAAGGGAGCGGCGGGCACCCTCCGCGAGGGCGTCTCGACCGCCAAGCTGCGGGCGGCGCGCGCCGAGGAGACCGCGGCGACGATCGTCGCCCGGGGCGCCTCGGCGACCGCCGACACCACGGTCGTCCCGGCGGCGGCCGGCAGCGGCACCAAGACCGGCAAGGGCGCGCTGCGGGTGTTCGGCGGGGCACGCCGCAATGTCGTGGCCGCGGGTGCCGGCGCGCTGCTGGCGGCCGTCCTCGGCACCGTCGTCACCCTCGGGGCGACGGGTGGCGAGCAGCCCCATGACGACAAGGTCAGCACGGAACAGACCACCGAAGGCGGCGACAGCACCGACCTGCCGGCCGAACAGCCCGCCACGGGCTCCAGCCTGCCGCCGGCCGGCCCCGGTACCACCCGGCCCGCCACCCCCGGCCACACGCAGCGCCCGACCCCGTCGGCCAGCGCCCCCGCCACCAGCGGCTCGCCCACCGATCCCAGCACCGGCTCCACGGACCCGACCACCGGGCCGACCGGGCCGACCGGGCGGCCCACCACGCCCACCGGCCGGCCGACCCCGACGCGTCCGCCGTCCGGAGAGCCGTCCACGGGTTCCCCGTCGACACACCCCGGCACCCCGACGCCCAGCACGACCCCCGGCACGGGCAAGCCGTCGACACAGAGCCCGTCGCAGTCGGCCGCCAACCCCTCCGGAGGCTCCTCCGGCGGCTCCGGCACCACCCCGTCCGGCGGATCAGCGGCCACCGGCGGCACCTCGTCGGACGGTCCGGCTGCCTCGTCCTCCGGTACGCAGAGCGCCCCGGCCGGCTGACGGCCCCGCAGAGAGCAGCGCGACGGCCCCGGTACCCGTACCGGGGCCGTCGCGCTGGGCAGCCCCCAGGGGGCCGCACGGGGTCAGAACAGGCGGAGTTTGTCGTCCTCGATGCCGCGCAGTGCGTTGTAGTCCAGGACGACGCAGCCGATACCGCGGTCGGTGGCCAGTACCCGTGCCTGCGGCTTGATCTCCTGAGCCGCGAAGATCCCCTTGACCGGCGCCAAGTGCGGGTCACGGTTGAGGAGTTCGAGATAGCGGGTGAGCTGCTCGACACCGTCGATCTCGCCGCGCCGCTTGATCTCGACGGCGACCGTCTGGTTGTCGGCGTCCCGGCACAAGATATCCACCGGGCCGATGGCAGTGGGGTATTCACGCCGAATCAGGGAGTATCCCTCGCCCAAGGTTTCGATCCGGTCCGCGAGCAGCTCCTGGAGGTGCGCCTCCACGCCGTCCTTGATGAGCCCCGGGTCGACGCCCAGCTCGTGCGAGGAGTCGTGCATGACCTCCTCGAGGGTGATGATGAGCTTCTCGCCCCCCTTGTTCTCCACCGTCCACACGTCCCCGTCGCCCTCCTTGAGGGTGCAGGGCGGCGACATCCAGTTGAGGGGTTTGTAGGCCCGGTCGTCCGCGTGAATGGAGACGGAGCCGTCCGCCTTCACCAGGATGAGGCGAGGGGCCGAGGGGAGATGGGCGGTGAGCCGGCCCGCGTAGTCCACGGAGCAGCGGGCGATGACGAGACGCATGGGGCGAAACGCTACTCGACCGGAGGCCCGGCGCGCGATTCGCCCCGGATCGCTGGGCCTTTACGGGGGAAATCCCCGCACCCCCGGCGTTCGCCAATGGCCGGTTGTATGTGCAATCTCCTGGTGCGGGCCTCTTGTGCGGCATACCGTTGCAGCGGGGGGTTGTGAGGCGAATACGCTCCGTCGCAAAGCCCCCAGTCCCGTCCCTAGGCCCCATCCGTCCCGGCGGGGCCGCGAGAGGAGATCCTCATGTCGCTCGACGTCTCACCGGCCCTCCTCGAACAGGCCGAGCGAGGCGAGGTCGACGAAGCCGCATTTGTCGACTGCGTCCGGACCTCCCTGCCTTACGCATGGGGGATGATCAGCTCTCTGGTGGCCCAGCTGAAGGTGGACGGCGGAGAGTTCGCCGACAACCAGACGCCGCCGCCGGACGAGCAGGCGCGTGGCCAGCTGCTGCGCGCGCTGGCGAGTGACGCCATCCGTGGTTCGCTGGAGCGGCACTTCGGTGTGCGGCTCGCCTTTCAGAACTGCCACCGCGTCGCGGTTTTCCCGCTCGACCCGGTGGTGGACGACCGACTGGCCCGCTTCACCTCCATCCGGGGTCAGCTGCTGAACCAGTCGCCCGAACTCCGCGACTGCTGAACGAAGTTGCTGCCGCTGCGCACACGGTGATCACACACACCGCGCCGGTGCGCCAGCGGCAGCACCACTCACCGGAAGCCGTCTCCGGTACAGCGCCCTGGCACCACCGCACCGCAGGCACCGGCACCCGCACGCGGCACCCGCCCACCGTCCGCCGTACCGGGCCCGGTCACTCCAGCTGCGGCAGGACTTCCGTGCCCAGCCGGCGGACGTTCTCCTCCGTCGCCGCGAGATCGCCGGAGCCTTCGACGAGCAGCGCGAACCGTGTGATGCCCGTACGCTCCGAGGTCGCCGCCAGGCGGTCCGCGCACAGCTGCGGCGGGCCGACCGGATGCAGCCCGCACAGCAGCTCCGTATAGGCCAGCGGATCCCGCATCGCGCGATAGCGGCCGTCGACCGTCACATGTGCGCCCAGGCCCTGCCGCAGCCAGCCGGGCATCGCCTTCGTCAGGGTCTCCGCAGCGGCCTCGCGGGCGTCGGCGATCTGCACCACACCGGCCGACACATGCCCGGCCGCGGCCACTTCGTCGCCGTCCCGGCCCGCCTCCCGGGCGGCCGCCCGCCACAGCGCGACCATCTCCGCTTTCTCCTCGTCGCCGCAGTGCATGCCCAGCAGCATCGGCAGCCCGCGCTCGGCGGCCGTCCGCACCGACGACGGGGAGGTGCAGGCCACCACCACCGGCGGGCCCGGGGGACCGGCTCCCAGGTCGTCCGGGTCGGTCAGCGCCTCGGACGGTCGTGGTACGACCGCTACTTCGCGGAACGTATAGCGCTCGCCCCGGGCGCCGACCCGCGGCTCCCGCAGCCAGCGCATCAGCAGATCGAGCGATTCCGGGAAGCCGTGGTCGTACGCTTCGAGCCCGGAACCGAACACCTCCAGATCGACCCAGGGGCCGCCCCGGCCGACGCCGAGCGTGAACCGCCCGTCGGAGGTGAGATGCAGCAGCGCCGCCTGCTCACCGAGGGCAACCGGATGCTGCGTCGGCAGCACACTCACCGCCGTACCCACGCCGATCCGACGGGTCCGTCCGAGCAGCAGCCCGGCCAGCGTCACCGCATTCGGGCAGACGCCGTAGGGTACGAAGTGGTGTTCCGCCAGCCAGACATCGTCGAGTCCGGCCTCCTCCGCGACCTCCGCGGAGCGCACCGCGCGGTGCAGTGCTTCCCCCTGTCCCTGACCGGGGAATTGAGCGGCCAGGATGAAAGCCCCAACGCGCATCGCTCTCTGCCTCCTCGCAGCCGACGCGACTCCCCCCTTACAGGCAACAACGTGTGACACGTGCCAAGGGCACGGCCTGACGGGAAATTTCCCGATGATCGCAGAATCCTGACGAGCGGAGTCCGCCCCTGACCGCGCCGCGTACGCTGGTGACAGCCCGTGACTCCGTACCTATCCGAGGTGTTCTGTGTCCCCGCGCCGAAACCGCCAGCACGGCGGTACGCAGCCCATCGACCGCCCGGGTGGTGACCGCTACGGCCGGATGGGGGCGCCTCCCAGTGGCGGCTGGGAGACCACCGAGGAGTGGCGCGGCGAGGACTGGGTCGTCCGGTACGTCGGCGGCGGCGGCGCGGCCAAGCACTACCGCTGCCCCGGCTGTGACCAGGAGATCCCGCCCGGGGTGCCGCATGTCGTCGCCTGGCCGCAGCACGGCGACGTCGACGACCGCAGGCACTGGCACAAGGCGTGCTGGAACGCACGGGACCGCCGCAGCGCGCGGCTGCAGCGGTCCCGGAATGCGCCCCGGTATTAGGGTCCGTCTTCATCGTTCCGTCGTGCCGTCCCGTCGTTCGCCCGAAGGGCGGGGCCGGCGTCCTGCCCGGTCCGCGGCGCCCGAGGACGCCGGTGCGGCCGGGCCGTCTCAGACGTCGCGCTTGTTGAGGACGGCGTAAGCGGATCCGAGGGTGACGGCCGTCAGGCCCGTGACGATCCACAGGGGGTCCCAGCCGGACGGGCCGGAGCTGGTGAGGGTGCTGCTGTACATCACGTTGAGCTGGCTGGGGAGCGCGTACTCCAGCAGCCAGGTCTGGATGTCCTGCAGGCTGTCCCCCCGCATGAAGATCGCCAGCACCAGCGGCAGCAGATAGACGCCGATCACGAGGGTGATCGCGCCCGCGGAGTGGCGCAGCAGGGCGCCGACGGCCAGCGAGAGCAGCCCGATCATGGCGACGAAGAGGCTCACCCCCACCGTGGCCTTGAACCATTCCGCGCCGGTCGGTGCGCTCTTCGCCAGGTCGCTGAGCATGGCGTACTGCGCGAGGGCCACCACGGTCGTGGTCACCAGGGCGACGACGAAGCTCAGGGCGAAGAAGACGATCGCCTTGGCGGTCAGGATCCGGACGCGGGACGGGCACGCCGTGAGGGTGGTGCGGACCATTCCGGTGCTGTACTCGGACGAGATCACCAGCACGCCCAGCGTGATCAGGGGGATCAGGCCCATCATCATCCCGAAGGTGCCGTAGCTCAGGAGTGAGTCGGGGCCGAGCGAGTCGCTGTGTGCGGCGATGACCGAGCCCGTCAGCAGACCGATGCCGACGGTCAGGAGGACCATCACGCCCAGCGTCCAGAGCGTCGAGCGCACCGAGCGGATCTTCGTCCACTCGGAGGCCAGCGCATGGCCGAGGTGGGTGGAGCGCACCGGGATGGGCGAGACATAGCCGCCCGCGCCGCCGGGATAGGCCTGCTGGGGGTGGGGCTGCTGGTAGTGGGGCTGGGCGGGAGGCCGGGGTGCCTGGCCCTGGCCCTGGGCAGGTGCCTGGGCCTGGAGCATCATCGTGCCCGCGTCCCTGCCCGGTCCGTGCGCCGCGAGCGGCGTGGGGGCGGCGGCCTGCTGGGCCTGGAGCATCATCGTGCCCGCTTCCCGGGCGGGCGCGGGCTGTCCGGGGGCCTGCTGGGCCTGCAGCATCATCGTGCCGGGCTCCCTGGCGGGCGCGGGCTGCTGCGGTGCCGGCTGCTGACCGGGCTGCTCCGGCCCGGCGGGCGGCGTCCGGGGCGGCAGGCCCTGCTGCTGGGGCGGTGCGGCCTGCGGTGCGGTGGGCGGCATCGGCGGCGCGGCCGGCACCGGCTGCTCCTGCGCGCCGGTGTCGTGGGGTCCGCGCTCAGGCTGCGGCTGCGGCTGCTGAGGGCTGGTCATCGGGCGTCCTCGTGGTGCGGCGTGGGCTGGTCGGCGGGGGCGGCGGGCGGTGCGACCGGGGCCATGGGCGGCATCGGCGCGGCGGGCTGCTGCCCGTACGGGTGGGATCCGCCGTAGGACTCGGGTGACCCGTACGGGTGACCTTGAGCCTGTGCGGGCGGCGGATAGCCCGGCCCCGGAGCGGCCCCGGGCGCCTGCTGGGCGTACGGATCCTGCTGGGCGTACGGATGGGGGTGCGGGCCCGGGACACCGGCCGGAACCTGGCCGGGCACACCGGGCACACCGGGCACACCGACCGGGCCGGCCGGGTAGCCCGGCCCGCCGGCAAACCCCTGCGGGGCACCCTGCGGGGCGTACCCGGCCGGGGCGCTCTGCAGACCGGCACGGGGGTCGGCCGTCGAGCGGTAGTCCACGGCGCCCTGCGTCATCCGCATATACGCCTCTTCCAGCGATGCCTGGTGCGGCGACAGCTCCCACAGCCGGACACCGGCCTGATGCGCGAGATCGCTGATGCGGGGGAGCGGCAGCCCGGTCACCCGCAGCGCACCGTCCGGCTCGGGCGCGGTCTGCCCGCCCGCCTCACCGATCGCGGTGGTCAGCTTCTCGCGCTGCTCCGGCTCGGTGTCGGGTGTACGCACCCGGGCGAAATCGGCCGAGTTGGCCGAGATGAAGGCCTTGACCGGCATGTCCGCCAGCAGTTGGCCGCGGCCGATCACGATCAAGTGCTCGGCGGTCAGCGCCATTTCACTCATCAGATGCGAGGAGACGAAGACCGTACGGCCCTCGGCCGCCAGCTGCTTCATCAGATTGCGCACCCACAGGATGCCTTCGGGGTCGAGGCCGTTGACCGGCTCGTCGAAGAGCAGCACCTGCGGGTCGCCGAGCAGCGCCGCGGCGATGCCCAGCCGCTGGCCCATCCCGAGCGAGAAGCCCTTGGAACGCCGCCCGGCGACGTCCTGCAGGCCGACCACCCCGAGCACCTCGTCGACCCGGCGGGCCGGGATGCCGGACAGCTGGGCGAGCGAGAGCAGATGCTGTCGCGCACTGCGCCCGCCGTGCACGGCCTTGGCGTCGAGCAGTGCGCCCACCTGGCGCGGGGCGTTGGGGAGGCTGCGGAAGGGCCGGCCGGCGATGGTGGCCCGCCCCGAGGTCGGTGCGTCCAGGCCCAGAATCATGCGCATCGTGGTCGACTTACCGGAGCCGTTGGGCCCCAGGAAGCCGGTCACCATGCCCGGCCGTACCTGGAACGACAGGTTGTGCACGGCCGTCTTGGCGCCATAGCGCTTCGTCAGGCCGACTGCCTCGATCATTCTCCGCCCCTCGCGAGATGGTCGGGGCAGAGGCGCCCTCGTGCCCCCGTGAGGGTTAGGAGGCTATCCGGCCGTTGACGGTTCCCGTCAATTCCCCGGGTTCCGCGCCGTTCCACGCTTCCTGCCGCCGCGTTCCCCTACGCGTCAGGCATCGCGTTTTTTGAGGAGTACGTATCCGCCGACGAGTGCCGCGGCCGTCCAGGCGATCATGATGGCCAGCCCGCCCCACGGTCCGTACGGCACATCATTGTTGGCGGGCGTCACCACTTGCATGATCTTCGAGCCCGCCTGGTCCGGCAGATAGCGGCCGATCTTCCGGGTCGCCGAGACATTCCCGAGAATGTTGGAGATCAGAAAGAAGAACGGCATCAGAATGCCCAGCGAGAGCATCGGGCTGCGCAGCATCGTGGCCACCGCCATCGAGAACAGCGCGATCAGCGTCATATAGAGCCCGCCGCCGATCACCGCGCGCAGCACGCCCGGATCACCGATGTGCGCCCGGAGATCGCCCAGTACCGACTGTCCGGCGAAGAACGTCACAAAGCTGGTCGCCAGGCCGACGACGAAGACCAGCGCGGTGGCCACGAGCAGCTTGCTGAACAGAAAGGTGCCGCGCTGCGGTACGGCCGCCAGCGAGGCGCGGATCATGCCGGTGCTGTACTCGTTCGAGACCACCAGCACCCCGAAGACGATCATCGCGAGCTGACCCAGCCCCATCCCGGCGAAGCTGATGTTGGTGGCGTCGAACGCCAGCCGGTCCCTGGCCGGCATCGACTGGAAGTCGTTGCCGGCCAGGGTGCAGATCAGCATGCCCAGCCCCACCGTGACCACGACCGCGATGCCCAGCGTCCACACCGTGGACCGCACCGACCTGATCTTGGTCCACTCGGATCGAATGACCTGCCCGACCGCCGCCATCCGTCAGCTCCTCTTCTTCTGCCAGTCGGCACCCCAGCCGGTCGGCTGCGGTTCGCCCGGCCGCGCCCCGGCCGGCTGCGGGTCTCCCGGGGGCCGCACGGCCGGCGACCCGCCGGCCTGCGCCGGCACCGGTTCGCCGTCGTGCGCGTGATACTCCACCGAATCGGCGGTCAGCTGCATGAACGCCTCCTCCAGGGAGGCCTGCTGGGGGCTCAGCTCGTGCAGCACCAGCTGATGCCGGGCGGCCAGTTCGCCCAGCCGGTCGGCGGGCACCCCGTCGACCTCCAGCGAGCCGTTGCCGACCGCCACCGCCTGGATGCCCTCGGCGTGCAGCAGATCCAGCAGCTTTTCCTGCTCCGGCGACCGCATCCGGACATACGACCGCGAGTTCTGGCGGATGAAGTCCTTCATCGAGGTGTCCGCCATCAGCCGGCCCTGCCCGATCACGATCAAGTGCTCGGCGGTCAGCGCCATCTCGCTCATGAGATGTGAGGAGACGAAGACGGTACGGCCCTGGCCCGCGAGGTTCTTCATCAGGTTGCGGATCCAGTGGATGCCTTCGGGGTCGAGGCCGTTGACCGGCTCGTCGAAGAGCAGCACCTGCGGATCGCCGAGCAGCGCCGCGGCAATCCCGAGCCGCTGGCTCATACCGAGCGAGAAGCCCTTCGCGCGCTTCTTGGCGACCGCGCTCAGGCCCACGGTGTCCAGCACCTCGCCGACCCGGCTGCGGGGGATCCCGTTGCTCTGCGCCAGACACAGCAGATGGTTGGCGGCGCTCCGGCCGCCGTGCACCGACTTCGCCTCCAGCAGCGCACCGATGTACGTCAGCGGATCCCGCAGCTGCCGGTAGTGCCTGCCGTCGATCCGGACCGTTCCCGACGTCGGGTTGTCCAGGTCGAGCATCATCCGCATGGTCGTCGACTTGCCCGCGCCGTTGGGCCCGAGGAAGCCGGTGACGATGCCGGGCCGCACGGTGAACGTGAGGTGGTCCACGGCGACCTTGTCGCCGTAATGCTTGGTCAGCCCGTCGAGCTCGATCATGTACAGCACGCTAGGCGCGCCCCGCGGCCCCTGCCACCGGGGCGGGGCCGCCCGGCTGACCCCCCGTACGCACCGCGCCCCCGCGCCGCCACACACGGCGGTACGGGGGCGCGCGGTCCGGTCGGTCCGAAACCTGCCGGCACCACCCAGCGTGAGCTGGGGGGAGGGTCAGCGGGTCTGCTGCGCGGGGACGCCGCGGGAGGTGGTCTCGTCCTCACCGGGGGCGCCGGCCGCGGCCACTGCCGCACCGGTCAGGGTCGCCAGCATCTCGCGGACATTGGTCAGCTGGGCGTTGATCGAGTCGCGGCGGTTGGTCAGCGCCGCCAGCTCGCGCTCGGATTCGCTGCGGATACGATCCGCCTTGGCGTTGGCGTCCGCCACGATGTCCTCGGCCTGACGCTGCGCGGTCTCCACCGTCTGGCGGGCCCGGCGCTCCGCGTCCGTACGCAGCTTCTCGGCCTCCAGGCGGAGCTGCTCGGCGCGGTGCTCGATCTCCGCGAGACGCTTCTCGGCCTTGGCCTGACGCGAGGCCAGGTCGCGCTCGGACTGCTCACGGCGCTTGGCGAGATTGGTCTCGAAGTCCGCGGCGGCCTGGGCCGCCTTGGCACGGGTCTCCTCGAAGAGGGAGTCCGCCTCCTCGCGCTTGGACTGCGCGTCCTTCTGCGCCTCGGAACGCAGTGTGGCCGCCTCGCCCTTGGCCTTCTCGACGATCCGGGCGCCCTCGTCCTCCGCCTTCGCCTTCCGGTCGGTGGCGAACTGCTCGGCGTCGTTACGGACCTGCTGGGCGGCCGACTCGGCCAGCTCACGGTGCTGCTCGGCGGCCCGGCGGGCCTCTTCGCGCAGATCCTTCGCTTCCTCTTCGGCGAGGCGGAGAATCTTCTCCACGCGGGCGCCGAGGCCCGCGTAGGACGGTTCGGCGTCATTGACCTGCGCCTGGGCGTTCTGCGTTTCGAGGTGCAGCTCCTCGATCCGCTTTTCCAGCGACGTGATGCGGGCCAGCGCGCTGTCGCGATCGGCGACGAGCTTCGTAATGCGGTCATCCACCTGACCGCGGTCGTACCCACGCCGCACGAGCTCGAAGCCGAAGGGGGAGGAAGTGTCGCTCATGTGGTTCCTGTCGAAGAGACCGGTGAGGTGATAAGGAGAATCCTAGGGGTCACAACGGCGTGTCATCGAGTCCTTGCCCGTTTGATCTGGAGAATGACCCCTCATTTGAGTGGCTACCCCTCAGACTGCTTGCCACTCGAACGAGTTGCCCCCGCGCCCGCGGCCGCCTTCACCCCGCCGCCCTTGCCCTCCCCGTTTCCGCCGGGTGCCTCGAACGATTCCAAGGCTTCCAGAACGTCCTGGACGCGGCTGATTTCGGCGTTGATGTCCTCGCGCCGGCGCACCAGGACCTCCAGCTCCCGCTTGCCCTCGTCCACGATCCGGGCGGCCTCCGTCTCGGCCTCGCTGCGCATCCGCTCCGCGTTGCGCACCGCCTCGGCCTTCTTGTTCTCGGCCTCCTTGATCAGACCCTCGGCCTTCTTCACCGCCGAGATCCGGACCTTGCTCGCCTCGCTGTTCGCGTCCGAGACCATCCGGTCGGCCTTCTCCTCGGCCTCCACCTGCTGGGCCGTGGCCTGCGCAATGAGCTTGTCGACCCGCTCGCCGGCGTTCTTCATCGTCTCCGCGGACTCCCGGCGGGCGCGCTCGTGCAGCTCCTCGACCTCGGACTCGATCCGCTGCCGCAGCTCCTCGGCGCGCTCCCGGATGCCGGTGGCGTCCCGGCGGGCCTCCTCCAGCAGCGTGTTCGCGTCCGTACGGGCCTTCTCCACCTGGGCATTGCCGTCCGACGTCGCCTCCACGATGAGCCGGTCGGCCTCCTTGCGGGCCGCCCCGACCATCGTGTCGGCCTGCTCCTCGGCGGCGGTGGCGGCCTTGAGCGCCTCCTCCTGGGCCCTGGCGACGAGCTGGTCCGCCTGCTCGGCCGCGTCCCCACGGCGCTTGGCGGCGTCCTTCCGTGCCTCGTCGAGCAGCCGGTCCGCCTCCTGCTGAGCCTCCGTCCGGGTCCGCTCGGCCGCCGCCTCGGCGTCCTCCTTGACCTTCGCGGACTCGTTACGGGTGTGGTTGGCGTGCTCCTGCGCGGCGGTGACCGTCTCGGCCGCATCCGCCCGCAGCCGGTCCGCCTCCGCGGTGGCCGTGGCCATCATCCGGTCCGCCTGCTCCCGGGCGTCGGCCCGGGTACGGTCCGCGTCCCGCTCGGCGTCCGCGGTCGTCTCCGCCGCCTCCGCGCGCAGCCGCTCTGCCTCGGTCGCGGCCTCCGACATCAGCTGGTCGGCCTGCTCGGCGGCGTCCGAACGCGTCTTGTTGGCCGCCTCGCGCGCCTGGTCGCCGGTCCGCTCCGCGTCCAGCCGGGCCTGCTCCAGCGCCTCGGCCGCCTCGGCCCGCAGCCGCTCCGCCGCCTCGGTGGCCTCCGCCACCAGGGACTGCGCCTGCTGCTCGCCCTCGGCCCGCAGCCGCTCGGCGGTCTGCTGGGCCTCCTGGACCGTACGGTCCGCGTCGTCCTGCGCCGAAGACGTCAGCTCGGTCGCCTCGGTGACGATGCGTTCGGCCTCCGCGCGCGCCTCGGTGATCAGCCGGTCGGCCTGCCCGGCGGCGTCGGTGCGCATCCGGTTCGCGTCGTTGCGCGCCTCGGCACGGGCCCGCGCCGCGTCCTGCTCGCCCGCCGCCAGCGCATCCGAGGCGTCCGTACGCAGCTGCTGCGCCTTGGCCGTGGCGTCCGCGACCAGCTTCTCGGCCTGCGCGGTCGCCTCCGACACCAGCCGGTCGGCCTGTTCGGCGGCCTCCGACCGCGCCGTGCCGGCATCCCGGCGCGCCTCGTCCAGCACACCGGCCGCTTCGGTGCGCAGCGCCTCGGCCTCCTCGATGGCCTCGGACACCGCGCGCTCCGCCAGGGACTTCGCGGCCTCCGTCGCCTCCTGGGCCTCCTGCCGCGCCCGCGCCGTGTCCTGCGAGGCGCGCTCCCGCTCCTCGTAGGCGTCCATGCGGACCCGGTCCGCCTCGTCCTGCGCCTCGGCCTTGGTGCGCTCCGCGGCGTGCTCGGCCGCCGAACGCAGTCCGGCGATCTCTTCACCGGCCTGCTCGTGCAGCCCCGCGACGGCGTCCCGCACCTGCTGCGCGGTCGTCTCGGCCGCCGCCACCAGCTCGCCCGCACGCCGGTCCGCCTCCTCGACCAGCCGCTCGGCCTCCTCCTGCGCCTCGCCCACCCGCGTACGGGCCGACGCCAGCAGCTCGTCGCTCTGCTCGTGCGCGGCGGTGCGCTCCTGGTGGGCCTCCTCGCGGGCCTCGCCCAGCAGCTGTTCGGCCTCCCGGCGCCGCCGCGCGGCCTCCTCCTGGGCCGCGGCCAGTGCCTGCGCCGCCTCCGTACCCGTGCGCTCGGCGGCGGTGGCCGCCTCGGCCCGCACCCGGTCCGCGGTCTCCTGCGCCTCCGCCTTCAGCCGCTCCGCCTCGGCCGACGCCTCGGTGCGCAGCCGTACCGCCACCGACTCGGCCTCGGAACGTGCCGCCGAGGCGTCCGAGGCGGCCTCCGTGCGCAGCCGTTCGGCCTCTTCCTCGGCCTGCTGCGTCAGCATCCGGCGCCGCTCGGCCGACTCCGCCTTGAGGCGGGCCGCCTCCTCCTGCGTCTCCCGGCGCAGCCGCTCCGCCTCCGCGCGGGCGCCGCGCAGCGACTCCTCGGCGGCGGTGACCTTGTCCTCCGCCTCGCTGTGCAGCCGGTCCAGCTCGGCCTGTGCGCCGGTCCGCAGCTCCTCCGCGGCCTGCTCGGCCTCCGCGCGCAGCCGCGCGGCGGACTCCTCGGCCTCGGTGGCCACCATCTCCGCGGCCTGGGCGCCCTCGGTCAGCAGCTCCTCGGCCTCCGAACGGGACCGCTCCAGCGCCTCCTCGGCCTGCCGGCGCAGCGCCGTGGCCCGCTCGATGGCCTCCGTCCGCACCCGCTCGCTCTCCGCGACGGCACCCGAACGGGTCTCCTCGGCATCGGCCTTGGCCTTGCCCAGCAGCTCCTCGGCGGACCCGGCCGCCTCCTCGATCTGCTGGACCGCCTCCCGGCGGGCCTCGCTGCGGATCCGCTCGCCCTCGGCGACCGCGTCCGCGCGCAGCTGCTCCGCCTCACCGCGCAGCCGCCGCGCCTCCTCCTGGAGTTCGGCGGTCTTGGCGCGGTACTCCTTGGTGTCGTCCTTCGCCGCGCCCTTGAGCTGGGCCGCGGTGTCATGGGCCTCCTCGCGCAGCCGGTCCGCCTCGGACTCGGCCTCCGTGCGCAGCCGTTCGGCCTCCTCGGCGGCGGCCTTGGTGGTGGCCTTGGCGTCCTCCGACGCCTTGGTCAGCACCTCCTCGGCGGTGCGCGCGGCCTTCGCGAGCTGCGCCGCGGCGTCCTCCGACGCCTGGGACCGGGCGGCCTCCTGTGCCTCGGCGACCAGCCGGTCGGCCTCCGTGCGGGCGTCCTGGCGCAGTTGCTCGGCCTCCGCCTTGAGCGCCTCGGCGTCCTTGGTGGCCTCGCCGACCAGCCGCGCGATCTCCGCCTTGGCGGTACGGGTGCGCTGCTCGTTGTCCGACTCGGCGGCGGTCAGCCGCTTGGTGGCGTTCTGCTGCGCCTCCTCGACCAGCTTCTCCGCCGCGGCGCGCGCCTCGCGCAGCGCCTTGTCCGCCTCCTGCACGCGGGCCTCGGCGGTGCGGGTCAGCTCAGCGGCCTGCCGGCGCGCCTCCTCCGACTCGGTGCCGACGCTGGTACGCAGCTGTTCGGCCTGATCGGTGGCCTCCTGGGCCTGGTTGGAGGCGGCGTTCAGCAGCCGCTCGGCGTCGGTCCGCGCACGGCGCAGGATGCTTTCCGCTTCGGCGCGGGCCTCCTCGGCCTCGGTGCCGAGCCGCTCACGGGCACGCTCGGCCAGCCGCTGCGCCTCGGCCCGCGCGGCGGCCAGCGCCTGATCGGCCTCCCTGCGGGACTCCTCCATCAGCCGGCGGGCCTGCGACTCGGTGCGGGCACGCAGCTGTTCGGCCCAGGCGACGTTCTCGTTGACATGCGATTCGACGGTCTGCCGGCGCTCGTTCAGCTCCTCGTCGAGCCGCTGGCGCCGGGTGACCGCCTCGGAGTGCAGCTCGGCCTCCAGCCGGGACTGCCGCTCGGCCTGCTCCTGCAGCAGCCGCTGGGTCTGCGCCCGTGCCTCGCGCAGCTCGCGCTCGGCGTCCGTACGCAGTTGGTCCGCCTGGATCTGCGCATTGCGCAGCAGCTGTTCGGCCTGATGACTGACGTTGTCGTAGGCAGGACGGGTCGCGAGGTTGCGGCGCGCCTCATGGAGCTTGGCGCGCAGCACCTCGACCTGATAGCCGAGGTCGTCGGCGTGCTGGACGGCCTTGTCCCGCTCGCTCTTCAGCCGCTCCATCTCGGCCTCGAACTGCGAGAGGTGGTCGTCAGCCTCGTAGCGGTCGTTGCCCCGCACTGCGCGGTCCCATCCGTCCCCTGGTCATGGTGGCGGCCGTCTCCGGTCCTGCGGTGCTCGTCCCGTACACGTCACGTCGTACCGGACTCGCCCATCGGAGCTGACCCTTCCGAAGAAATGGTGTCAGATCATCGGCAGGGTATGGACCGAGCCCCACTCCCGTACCCCGGCCGAAGCTGCACTCTACCGGCCGGGGAAGGCATAGGTCAGTGGTCTTCGGAGCCGGCGGGCGCCGCGGTGACGAGTTCGGTGAGCACTCCATGACAATCCTTGGGGTGCAGGAAGGTGATCCGCGATCCCATCGAACCCGTCCTGGGCTCGTCGTAGAGGACCCGGACGCCCTTGCCGCGGATGGCCTCGGAGTCGCCGTCCACGTCCGCCGTGCCGAAGGCGATGTGGTGGACGCCCTCCCCGTTCTTGGCAAGCCACTTGCCCACCGCGGAGTCCTCGCGGGTGGGCTCCAGGAGCTGCAGATACGAGGCTCCGCCGTCCGACGTCTCATTGATCTTGAGCATGGCTTCCCGGACTCCCTGCTCCTCGTTGACCTCGGAGTGGAACACCTCGAAGCCGTACGTGGCACGGTAGAACTCGACAGTCTTGTCGAGGTCGAAACAGGCGATCCCGATGTGGTCGATGCGCGTCAGCATGGCTCCAGTGCACCCCTCGCACGACCGGTTACGCAACGTGCGCGCGATCACACCCGCTTGCCGGTGACCCGGCGCGTACCGCTCAGTACATTGACGGGAACCCTCGTTAACTTCCCTGCAAAGGAAGGCCGCACCGCATGTCTGCAACGAACGGCACGAACGGCAGCACCTCAGTGATCGTGGCGGGAGCGCGCACCCCCATGGGGCGGCTCCTGGGATCCCTGCGGACCTTCTCCGGCGCCGACCTGGGCGCCGTCGCCATCAAGGCGGCACTGGACCGGGCGGGCATCGGCGGCGACCAGGTGCAGTACGTGATCATGGGCCAGGTGCTCCAGGCCGGGGCAGGGCAGATCCCGGCACGCCAGGCCGCGGTCAAGGCCGGTATCCCGATGAACGTGCCCGCACTGACCGTCAACAAGGTCTGTCTCTCCGGTCTCGACGCCATCGCGCTGGCCGACCAGCTCATCCGCGCGGGTGAGTTCGACGTCGTCGTCGCCGGTGGCCAGGAGTCCATGACCAACGCCCCGCACCTGCTCCCGAAGTCCCGTGAGGGCTTCAAGTACGGCGCCGTCGAGATGCTCGACGCGATGGCCCACGACGGCCTCACGGACGCCTACGAAGGCATCGCGATGGGCGAGTCGACCGAGAAGCACAACACCCGGCTGGGCATCGCCCGGCCGGAGCAGGACGAGATCGCCGCGCGCTCCCACCAGCGGGCCGCCGCCGCCCAGAAGAACGGGCTCTTCGAGGCCGAGATCACCCCCGTGGAGATCCCGCAGCGCAAGGGCGAGCCGGTCGTCTTCAGCAAGGACGAGGGCATCCGCGGCGAGACCACGGCGGAGTCGCTGGGCAAGCTGCGTCCGGCCTTCGCCAAGGACGGCACGATCACCGCCGGCACCTCCTCGCAGATCTCCGACGGCGCCGCGGCGGTCGTCGTCATGAGCAAGGCCAAGGCCGAGGAACTCGGACTGGAATGGATCGCGGAGATCGGCGCCCACGGCAATGTCGCCGGCCCCGACAACTCCCTCCAGTCCCAGCCCTCCCACGCCATCAACCACGCGCTGGGCAAGGACGGCCTCACTGTCGACGATCTTGACCTGATCGAGATCAACGAGGCGTTTGCGGCCGTCGCGGTGCAGTCAATGAAGGATCTCGGGGTGTCCCCGGAAAAGGTGAATGTCAACGGCGGCGCCATTGCCCTGGGTCACCCGATCGGCATGTCCGGCGCCCGCATCGTGCTGCATCTCGCGCTGGAGCTGCGCCGGCGGGGCGGTGGCGTGGGTGCCGCCGCGCTCTGTGGTGGCGGCGGTCAGGGCGACGCGCTGATCATTCGCGTACCGGGTAAGTAAGCGGGAACTCGTACGCGGACGCGTACGGGTCGGGCCGATTCGCGTACGAGCGAGCCGAAGGAGCCGAGCGGCGATGGTGGACGTCCCCCAGCTGGTGGAACAGGCACGGCAGGGCCGGCCGAGGGCCGTGGCCCGGCTGATCTCCCTCGTGGAGGGAGCCGCGCCGGAGCTGCGCGAGGTGATGGCGGCCCTGGCGCCGCTCACCGGCAACGCCTATGTGGTCGGGCTCACCGGCTCGCCCGGCGTCGGGAAGTCCACCACCACCTCCGCGCTGGTGACGGCGTACCGCAAGGCGGGCAAACGGGTCGGCGTGCTCGCCGTCGACCCGTCCTCGCCGTTCTCCGGGGGCGCGCTCCTCGGCGACCGCGTACGGATGAGCGAGCACGCCTCGGACCCCGGGGTCTACATCCGCTCGATGGCCACCCGCGGCCATCTGGGCGGACTGGCCTGGGCCGCGCCCCAGGCGATCCGGGTCCTGGACGCGGCGGGCTGCGACGTGGTCCTGGTCGAGACGGTCGGCGTCGGCCAGTCCGAGGTGGAGATCGCCGCACAGGCCGATACGAGCGTGGTGCTGCTCGCACCCGGCATGGGCGACGGCATCCAGGCGGCCAAGGCCGGAATCCTGGAGATCGGCGACGTCTACGTCGTCAACAAGGCGGACCGGGACGGCGCAGACGCCACCGCCCGCGAGCTCAACCACATGCTGGGGCTGGGGGAATCCCGTGCGGCCGGTGACTGGCGGCCGCCGATCGTCAAGACGGTCGCCGCACGTGGCGAGGGCATCGACGAGGTCGTCGAGGCGCTGGAGAAGCACCGGGCCTGGATGGAGGAGCGCGGCGTCCTCACCGAGCGGCGCCACTCCCGCGCGGCCCACGAGGTCGAGACGATCGCCGTCACGGCGCTGCGTGAACGGATCGGCGACCTCCGGGGCGACCGTCGCCTGGACGCGCTGGCCGAGCGCATCGTCTCCGGCGAGACGGATCCGTACCGCGCGGCCGACGAACTGGTCGACGGGCTGACGAACGGGGACTGAGACCGGGCGGGGCCTTGGGGCGGCGGTGCGGTGCTTGCGAAGCGATCCCGCACCGGCCCCGGCCACACCCGAGGCGCACCACCCGGGCGCGAAGCGACCACCCACCGGCCACGTCAACGCAGTGGCAACCCCAACGGCAACCCCGACGCCCCCAACGACCCCGGCGAGCCGCGCCCCGGCCCGGCCGGCGGCAGTGGCAACGCCGGCGGCCCCCGCCGCAGCAGCGTGACGCGAAGTGACCAACAGCGTCCAGCGGCGTGGGCGGGGGCCGGCCAAGGTGGCGGCGGGGCTCAGTCGTCCGCGCCGTCGTTGTCGTTGTCGTCGTCTCCGGCAGGCTGCGCCGTGGCGGCGCTCAGCTTGCCGGACTGCGGGTCGACCAGGAGCGTGTGCTCCTTGCCGTCCTTCGTGACCGTTTCGACCTCCCAGACGGCCTTCGCCCGGTGGTCGTCGTCCAGTTCGACGGAGGTCACCGTGCCGTGCGAGGCCGCGGCGGTACGGGCCGCGGCGGCGGCGTCGGTCCTGGCGTTCTTGAGGGCGGCGCGCTCTTGGGCGTGGTCGTCGTCACCGTCGTCGAGGTGCCGGTTCAGCACCCGCGCGTTGCCGGCGTCGAGGGTGATCTCGTGCCACCTGCCGTCCTTGCCCCGTACCTCCGCGTCCCAGACCGGTCCGGGGCGGTCCACGTCCAGGTCGAGACCGGTCACGGTGCCGGGGACGGCCTTGAGGGCGGCGGCCGCGGCGTCCGGCGCGGTCACCTTCGCGGCGTCGGCCTCGCGGAGGTCCTCGGGACCGTTCGCGTCGTGTTCCTCCATACGGATGCCGGCGCGGCCGTCCTGTCCGTGGGCCGCGGGCGGCCCCTGCGAACCCGCGGCCGGCTGCGCCTGGAGCTGTCCGGCGGCGGCGTTGCCGGGGCCGGAGGTGCTGCTGACCGCCACGGCGGTGACCGTGCCGCCCGCGACGAGGGCGGCCGCCGCGGCGGTGGCGATGATGAGAGGGCGCTTCATGGTTCTCCCTTGCGATCGGCTGTGCCCCCACAGTGGCCGGGCGAAGCTGAAGGGAAGCTGAAGGCGCCTGAAGGGCCCTTCAGGAACGGGATGGCATGGTGAGCGCATGCACCCGCCCGTCACCCACCACCGGCCACCCGGCGGCGCCGCGCGCCGGCCCTTCCGTCTTCTGATCGTGGAGGACGAGAAGCGGCTGGCGCTGTCGCTGGCCAAGGGCCTGACGGCCGAGGGCTATGCGGTCGACGTGGTGCACGACGGGCTGGAGGGGCTGCAACGGGCGAGCGCGGACGGCTATGACCTGATCGTGCTCGACATCATGCTGCCGGGGATGAACGGCTACCGCGTGTGCGGGGCGCTGCGGGCCGCCGGCCATGAGGTGCCGGTGCTGATGCTGACCGCCAAGGACGGCGAGTACGACGAGGCCGAGGGGCTGGACACCGGTGCCGACGACTATCTGACCAAGCCGTTCTCGTACGTGGTGCTGGTGGCGCGGGTGAAGGCGCTGCTGCGGCGGCACGGCCGCAGTGCGCTGCCGGTGCTGCGGGTGGGGGCGCTGGTCATCGACCAAGGTGCGCAGCGGGTCGAGCGGGACGGCGCCGAAGTGGCGCTGACGGCGAAGGAGTTCGCCGTGCTGGAGCAGCTGGCGCTGCGGGCGGGGGAGGTGGTCTCGAAGGCGGAGATCCTGGAGCACGTCTGGGACTTCGCCTACGAGGGTGATGTCAACATCATCGAGGTCTATGTGAGCGCACTGCGGCGCAAACTCGGCGCCGGGCACATCGTGACGGTGCGCGGCGCGGGCTACCGGCTGGTGGCCGGTGAGTAGGGTGCTGGGCTCCGTACGGGCCAGGGCGGCGGCCGGGGCGACCCTGGTGGTGGCCCTGGCGCTGATCGCGGCGGGGACGGCGGTGCTGCTGGTGCTGCGCGGCAATCTGCAGGACCAGGCCGGGCTGCAGGCCGAGGTCGCGGCGCGGGAGGTGGCCGCGCAGATCGCGACGGGCAGGGCGTACGACAAGCTGGATCTGCCGGACGGTGAGGACCATCCGGTGGTGGTCTTCGATGCCGACGGGCGGGTGCTGGCCGTCGGCGACGAGGTGCGGGCCGTCGACGGGAAGCCGGTCGGCGGTGCGGTGCGGGGGGCGGGGAGCGCCGCGCCGGGCCGGTCGGATGACGGCGGAGACGGCGATGACGACCGGATGCGGCTCCAGCCCGGTGAGGTCGATGACGATGCCGGCCACCGGGACGGGACCGCGGATGTCGACGGGAAGGTGGCCGACTACCGGTTCGCGGTGGTCGAGGCCAAGGACACCCGCGGCGGAAAGGCGACGGTGCGGGCCGGCTCGGCGCTGACGCCGGAGCAGGAAGCCGTGGGGTCGGTGCGTACGGCCATGCTGATCGGGCTGCCGCTGCTGCTCGTGGTGGTGGCGGGGGTGACCTGGCTGGTGACCCGGCGGGCGCTGCGGCCGGTGGAGGGGATCCGGGGGGAGATGGCCGCGATCACGGCGAGTACGGATCTGAGCCGGCGGGTGCCGGTGCCGTCGTCGCAGGACGAGGTCGGCCGGCTGGCGCGGACGACCAACGAGACGCTGGCGGCGCTGGAGTCGTCCGTGGACCGGCAGCGGCGGTTCGTCGCGGACGCCTCGCACGAGCTGCGCAGCCCGGTCGCGAGCCTGCGGACCCAGCTGGAAGTGGGGCTGGCGCACCCGGAGTTGCTGGATGTGCCGGGTGCGGTGGCGGACATCGTGCGGCTGCAGCGGCTGGCGGCGGATCTGCTGTTGCTGGCCCGGCTGGATGCGGGGGAGCGGCCGGCGGACGCCCGGGTCGATCTGGCGGCGCTGGTGCGCGAGGAGAGTTCGCAGCGGGTCGCGGACCGGGTTCCGCTGCGGATCGGGGAGCTGGCGGGCGGGGAAGTGGGCGGCTCCCGCGGCCAGTTGGGGAGAGTGCTGGGGAATCTGCTCGACAATGCGCAGCGGCATGCCGTCTCGTTCGTGCGGGTGGCCGTGGTGCGCGAGGGGGAGTGGGCGGTGCTGCGGGTCGAGGACGACGGGCCCGGGGTGCCAAAGGGTGAGCGGGAGCGGATCTTCGAGCGGTTCGTACGGCTCGATGACGCGCGGGCCCGGGACGACGGCGGGGCCGGGCTGGGCCTGGCCATTGCGCGGGACGTCGCCCTCCGGCACGGCGGCTCACTGGCCGTGCGTACGGGGTCGGTGTTCGAGCTGCGGCTGCCGGTGGCCGGCTGAGCCGCCCGGTCCGGGCCGCCCGGCCTCGGCCCGGACCGGGGCCGAGGGCCGCGCGGTCAGAGGCCGCCGCGCTCCTTGCGGAGGTGTTCGGCGACGGGGGCGAGCGAGGTGCGCAGCGCCTGGAGGTCGTCGGTGGTGAACAGGTCGATGAAGTGCTTACGGACCGAGGCGACATGGTGCGGGGCGACCCGGCGCATGGTGTCCCAGCCTTCGTCGGTGAGCACCGCGTAGAGACCGCGGCGGTCCGACTCGCAGCTCTCGCGGCGCACCAGACCGGCGTTTTCCATGCGGGTGATCTGGTGGGAGAGACGGCTCTTGGACTGCAGGGTGCCGGCTGCCAGGTCGCTCATCCTCAGCCGTCGGTCCTCGGCCTCGGAGAGGTTGACCAGGATCTCGTAGTCGTTGTTCGTCAGGCCGAACGGCTGCAGATCGCGCTCGAGTTGGTGCATCAGCAGCCTGCTGACGTCCAGGTGGGTGCGCCAGGCACACTGCTCCTGGTCGGTCAGCCAGGGGGTGTCGCTGTCGGTCGTCATGGAATGATTCTACCCGTAAAAGTTGAATAGTGAATTAATTGCCCTGGGGGTGGCGACGTCATCGGCCGTGGCCGGACGTTGGTCAGACGTTCGAGGTCACCGTCCGCAGACTACCGCTCACAGCCCGAAGCGGCGCTGGAGGCTTCCGAGGTTGCCGGGTAGCTGGGGCAGTTGTGAGCCACTTTGTGTGACGTGTCCGCCCCCGCCCGGAACGCCCGCCTCCGTCGGTACCGCGCCGGTCTCCAGCTCCGGCATCAGCTGCTCCGTGGACTGCAGCAGGACGGTGCCGGCGCCGACGAACTCGAATTGGTGCTCCTCTCCGGACGCGCCGCCGATTCCGGTGTGCGCCCGCAGTCCGCCCAGGAATCCCCGCAGGTACTGATGGTCGTAGTGATGGCAGGGGGAGGGGCAGTCGGCCCAGCCGACGAGTGCCTGCGGGTCCACCCGGATCGGCGGCTCCATGAAGACCACCGGGCCGTTGGACGCGGCCACGAACTTGCCCGTCCCGATGAGGGTGAGAAAGCCCGGGATGATCGACTGTTTCAGCGCGAGAGATGGCTGAAACGCGAGCAAGTTGCCCGAGCGAATCGTCAGATTGCCGTCGTCCAGATCGAAGGAGTTCACATCGAAGGCACGGTCCGCGAGCAGCATCTTTCCCCGGCCCTCGGCAACGACCCAGTCCGCGGCGTGCAATGGCGAATGGAAACTCCCGGCGACCAGGCGGTCCAGGCGGCCGTGCCCGATGCCGTGGAAGTCGATCTGCCCGTAGTAGGCGATCATCTTCCCCTTCTGCAGGAACCACTGGCCGTTCAGTTCGACGCTGAAGGCGTATGCGTTGACGTTGTCGTCGGCGGGGAGCGAGGAGACGTCGTGGACGACGGGACCGGTCACAGCTTTTCCTCCGACGCCTGTACGTAGACGGTGCCCTGGCCCGACAGCTCCAGCTGGAAGGCCTCGCCCGAGCCGCGGCCGACCATGTCGCGCCAGCCGAGCGCGGTGGACAGTTTGTTGCGGACGTCGCCGCGGTGGGCGACATAGGCCTGCGGGTCGACATGGACCGGGCGCTGGGGCGTGATCGGCAACTCGATGACGCCGCCGTGCGCCATCACCGCGGCCGAGCCGACGCCCTTGAGGGTCGTGGTGAACAGGCCCTGGCCGGTGACCTGGCCGCGCACCATGCCCATCACCCCGCCCTGCGATCCCATGAACATCGTGCCCTGCTGCAGCGAGCCGTCGAAGGCCAGCAGCCGGTCGGCCTCGACGTACAGCGTCTCGCCCGTCAGGTCGACGACATGGACGTGATGCCCGCCGTGGCCGAACATGACCGTGGCCATGGGGGAACCTCCCCGGCCCGCAAGGCCTTGGGGGACCTCGACGGTCATCAGGGGGGTGGCCTCGCCGGCGATCCGGCGGCCGATCATCGAGCCGACGCCGCCCTGGCCGCCCTGGATGTTCGGGGTGAAGGTGACCTCGCCGCGGTAGGCGAGCATCGCGCCGCGCTGGCTGAACAGCCGCTGGCCCGGCCCGATCCTGGCCTCCACCATGCGGGAGTTGAGCACCGTGAACGGCATCAGATCTCACCTCCCACGGTGGTGCGCTCGCTGGGCTGGACGTAGACCAGGCCCTCGCCCTCGAAGCGGATCTGGAAGGCCTCGCCGGAACCCTCCCCGATGAAGGTGCGGAAATTCACCCCGGACTGGAGGTGCTGCTTCAGGTCGCCGGTGTGGGCGACATACGCGCCGGGGTCGACCTGGAGGGGGTACTGCTTGGTGACCCGCAGCACCACCGCGGGCCCGTCGGAGGTGATCGCCGCCTGGCCGCTGCCCTCGACGGTGGTGGTGAACAGGCCGTTGCCCTGGGAGGCGCCGCGCAGGCCGGTGAAGGTCGTGCCCGTCCGGAGTGCGGCGTCCGTGCACAGCAGGTTGCCGGCCTCCACGTACAGCTTCTCGCCCTGCAATTGGACGAGGTTGATCTCGCTCGCGCGGTCGGCGAAGTAGCAGGTGCCGTGGCCCTTCACCTCCATCACGGCCATCTGCTCACCCGTGAGCCGCCGGGTGACCATGCCGCGCAGGCCGTCGCCGCCGCCGGTCATCTTCTTGAACGCCATCTGGCCGTCGTACGCGACCATCGCACCGTTTTTCGCCTTGACGGCGTCGCCGGTCATGTCGACGGCGAGCACCTTGCTCCCCTGGAGCCGAAACTGAGCCACGGGTCAGACGGTAGTCGGCCGCGGCCGCGCAGGGCAGGCCCTTTGGCCCTGATATCGCCCTGATCTCTCCCGGGTGACTGCCGGGGTGTCTGCCCGGGTGCCTGCCCGGGGTGGCCTCACACCTCCCCCCGGCGCGGTGATCGCCAAGGCGGCTGTAACAATGGGGCGGAGCTTGTGAACTCTTGCACAACCGTGCTCCTCGCCCGCCATCCGAACGAGGTTCCCGTGGACATCAAGACCGCCGCCGCCCTGCACCGACTGCGCCTGGCATCCATCCCGGAGGCGCTGTCCTTCCCGGCGCTGCTGATCTTCGGCACCGGTTTCCGTCTGGCCTTCGACTACGACTCCCTGGTGATGCCGCTCGGCATGATCCACGGCCTGCTCTTCATCACCTACGTGGTCCTGCTGCTGGACGTGTGGAACCGCACGAAGTGGCCCGCCAAGCGCGTCGCCTTCTTCTTCGTGCTGGCGATCCTGCCGTTCGGCGGCCTCTACGGGGACAAGGTCCTCAAGCGCGAGGAGGAGGCCGGCGTGATCGCGGCCCGCGCCCGCAAGGAAGGAATCCTGAACACATGATCGTCGCCTTCTCCGTGAGCCCCCTGGGCGTCGGTGAGGACGTCGGCGAGTACGTCGCCGACGCGGTCCGGGTCGTCCGCGAGTCGGGGCTGCCGCACCGCACGGACGCGATGTTCACCTCCATCGAGGGCGAATGGGACGAGGTCATGGACGTCGTCAAGCGCGCGGTCGCGGCCGTCGAGGCGCGCTCCGCGCGGGTCTCCCTGGTGCTGAAGGCCGACATCCGGCCCGGCGTCACGGACGGACTGACCTCGAAGGTGGAGACCGTGGAGCGGTACCTCGCCGAGGGCGGCACCCGCCGCAGCTGAGCAACCCCCGGGATGCACCCGGAATGCCCTCGGGATGCCCCCGGGGCGTCTCCGCAGTGCCCTCCGGGATGCCCCCGGGTCGGCCCGTCCGGGCCTCACCCGCCCGCGGCCAGGGTGATCCCGGGCGGAGTGTGCTCGTGCGGCCCCGGCCCGGCCGGTTCCCGGTACCGAAAGCTGAGACATGGCTGACCACCATATGACCGCCCGGTAGGGTCGGATCCGTGCCGAAGCCGCTCAGCCTTGCTTTCGATCCCATCGCGCGCGCCGACGAACTGTGGCAGCAGCGATGGGGCGCCGTGCCCTCGATGGCCGCCATCACCTCGATCATGCGCGCCCATCAGATCCTGCTGGGCGAGGTGGACGCGGTGGTCAAGCCGTACGGACTGACCTTCGCGCGCTACGAGGCGCTGGTGCTGCTGACCTTCTCCAAGGCCGGTGAGCTGCCGATGTCGAAGATCGGCGAGCGGCTGATGGTGCATCCCACCTCGGTGACCAACACCGTCGACCGGCTGGTGAAGTCCGGTCTCGTCGCCAAGCGTCCGAACCCGAATGACGGGCGGGGCACGCTCGCCACCATCACGGAGAAGGGCCGCGAGGTGTGTGACGCGGCGACCCGCGATCTGATGGCGATGGACTTCGGGCTGGGGGCGTACGACTCCGAGGAGTGCGGGGAGATCTTCGCGCTGCTGCGGCCGCTGCGGGTGGCGGCGGCGGATTTCGAGGACGAGTAGCCGGGCCCGGCGTTCGCAGGGGGGCGGCGAAGATCGCCCCGGAACGGGTGGTTACGCTCGGGGCATGAAGCGAAGCGTCCTGACCCGCTACCGGGCGATGGCCTACATCACCGCCGTGATGCTGCTGGTGCTGTGCACCTGCATGGTTTTCAAGTACGGCTTCGGGATGGGCAAGGATCTCACCCTCGTCGTCTCGCAGATCCACGGTGTGCTCTACATCATCTACCTGGTCTTCGCCTTCGACCTGGGCTCCAAGGCCAAGTGGAAGTTCGGCAAGCTGCTGTGGGTGCTGATCGCGGGCACGATCCCCACCGCCGCGTTCTTCGTGGAGCGCCAGGTGGTGCGCGAGATCGAGCCGCTGATCGCCGAGGACGCCGCGGAGCCGGTGAAGGTCTGACGCGGGGGCCGCGCCCCGGCGCGCGGCCCGACGGCACCCCTGCCGGCCTCCTCCTGTGCGCCTGTCCCCGCCCCGGGACGGGCGCATGTGCGCTGCCCGCATCCCTTACGGAGGGTGATCATGGGGAGGCGTATCGCGACTCACAGTCCTCTCCCGTCGACAAATACTAGGACGTCCAAGTAAATTCGGGGGTATGGACGCTGACGCGATCGATGAGGGCCGCCGCCGCTGGCAGGCTCGGTACGACTCCGCCCGGAAGCGGGACGCGGACTTCACCACGCTCTCGGGTGATCCCGTCGAGCCGGCGTACGGGCCCCGGCCCGGGGACTCGGTCGAGGGGTTCGAGCGGATCGGCTGGCCGGGCGAGTTCCCCTTCACGCGTGGCCTGTACCCGACCGGCTACCGCGGACGGTCGTGGACGATCCGCCAGTTCGCCGGCTTCGGCAATGCCGAGCAGACCAACGAGCGCTACAAGATGATCCTGAAGGCGGGCGGAGGCGGCCTCTCCGTCGCCTTCGACATGCCCACCCTCATGGGCCGGGACTCCGACGACCCCCGCTCGCTGGGCGAGGTCGGGCACTGCGGCGTCGCCATCGACTCGGCGGCCGACATGGAGGTCCTGTTCCGGGACATCCCGCTGGGCGAGGTCACGACGTCCATGACCATCAGCGGCCCCGCCGTCCCGGTCTTCTGCATGTATCTGGTGGCCGCCGAACGGCAGGGCATCGATCCGGGCGTCCTGAACGGCACGCTGCAGACGGACATCTTCAAGGAGTACATCGCCCAGAAGGAGTGGCTCTTCCAGCCGGAGCCGCATCTGCGCCTGATCGGCGACCTGATGGAGCACTGTGCGCGCGGCATCCCCGCGTACAAGCCGCTCTCGGTCTCCGGCTACCACATCCGCGAGGCGGGCGCGACGGCCGCACAGGAGCTGGCGTACACGCTCGCCGACGGCTTCGGCTATGTGGAGCTGGGCCTCTCCCGCGGACTGGACGTCAACACCTTCGCCCCCGGGCTGTCCTTCTTCTTCGACGCGCATCTCGACTTCTTCGAGGAGATCGCCAAGTTCCGTGCCGCGCGCCGGATCTGGGCCCGCTGGATGCGGGACGTCTACGGCGCGACGAGCGAGAAGGCGCAGTGGCTGCGCTTCCACACCCAGACCGCGGGTGTCTCGCTGACCGCCCAGCAGCCGTACAACAACGTCGTACGGACCGCCGTGGAGGCCCTGGCGGCCGTGCTCGGCGGCACCAACTCGCTGCACACCAACGCGCTGGACGAGACCCTGGCGCTGCCCAGCGAGCAGGCCGCGGAGATCGCGCTGCGCACCCAGCAGGTGCTGATGGAGGAGACCGGCGTCGCCAATGTCGCCGACCCGCTGGGCGGCTCGTGGTTCATCGAGTCGCTGACCGACCGGATCGAGGCGGACGCCGAGAAGATTTTCGAGCAGATCAAGGAGCGCGGCAGGCGGGCGGTCCCGAACGGCGAGCACCCGATCGGCCCGATGACCTCCGGCATCCTGCGTGGCATCGAGGACGGCTGGTTCACCGGCGAGATCGCCGAATCCGCCTTCCGCTACCAGCAGGCGCTGGAGAAGGGCGACAAGAAGGTCGTCGGCGTCAACTGCCACCATGGCTCGGTCACCGGCGATCTGGAGATCCTGCGGGTCAGCCACGAGGTCGAGCGCGAGCAGGTGCGGGTGCTCGCGGCCCGCAAGGAGGCCCGCGACGACGCCCGGGTCCAGGCCTCGCTGAAGGCGATGCTGGAAGCCGGCCGGGACGGCGGCAACATGATCGAACCGATGCTGGAGGCCGTACGGGCCGAGGCGACGCTCGGCGAGATCTGCGGGGTGCTGCGGGACGAGTGGGGCATCTACACGGAGCCGGCCGGGTTCTGAGGCGGGCTCCGGCGACGCAGGGGTCCCGGTGACGCAGGGGTCCCGATGACGCAGGGGTCCCGATGACGCAGGGGTCCCGACGAGCAGGGGTCCCGACGAGCAGGGGTGCCGACGAGCAGGGGTGCACGGCCCGGCCGCCGGGTGGCGGCCGGGCCGTGCGCGTGCTGACGCCACGGCCGACGGCGGCACGGTCTACGGCGCCGCGACAGGCACCCGCAGCCGGAACAACGCCCCGCCCCCCGGTGCCTGCTCGGCGGTGAGGTCGGCGTGGTGGGCGCGGGCGATCTGGCGGGCCATGGCCAGGCCCAGGCCGGAGCCGGGCAGGGCGCGGGCCGCCTTCGCGCGGTAGAAGCGGTCGAAGACATGGGGCAGATCGCCGGCTTCGATGCCGGGACCGTGGTCGCGTACGGTCAGTTCCCAGGCGCCCGGTGCGCGGGAGAGCTCGGCCTCGACGGGGCCGCCCGGCGGGGAGAACTTCGCGGCGTTGTCGAGAAGGTTGGACAGCAGCCGGGCGAGGCGGGGCGGCACTCCGGGGACCACGGTGCCCGCCGCGGCCGGATCGATGGCGACGGTGAAGGTGATCTCCGGCCAGTGCTCGCGGGCGGCGCCCACCGCGTACTCCAGGAGGGCGGCGGGGCGTACCTGCTCCACCAGGGGCTGCGGCTCCTCGTCCCGGGCCAGTTCGATCAGGTCGTTGACGAGGGTGGTGACCTCGCGCAGCTGGCGCCCCAGGGCGGCCGAGGCGCGGTCGCGCTGGGCGTCGGTCAGACGGCCGGCGCGGGCCAGGAGTTCGGCGTTGGTGCGCAGCGCCGTCAGCGGGGTGCGCAGCTCGTGGGAGGCGTCGGCGACCAGGCGGCGCTGTGCGGTGACGGACTGTTCCAGTTCGCCGAGCATGGTGTTGAAGCTGGTGGCCAGGCGGGTGATCTCGTCCTCCCGGGCCAGGGGCCCGGCGGGGAGTTCGATGCGGTGGCGGGCGTCGCGGGTGGCGGCGATGCGTTCCGCGGTGGCGGTGAGCCGGGCGACCGGGGCCAGGCCCGTACGGGACACCCAGTAGCCGAGTGCGGCGGCCAGCAGGACGCCGACGGCGCCGACCAGGGACAGCGCCCAGGCGGCCTGTTGTACGCCCCGGTCGATGGTGTCCGAGCGCTGGGCGACCTGCACCGCCTCGTTCTTGCTCCCCAGGCGCGTGGTGAGCATCCGGACCGGCTGGCCGGCCACCGTCAGCTTGTTGTAGAAGGCCGCGCGCCGGCCGTCGGCGACCTGCCGGGTGGCGTCGGAGACGGGCAGTACGTACCGCTCGCGCGGATCCTTGGCGGGGTCGGACGGCACGATCTGGATGCAGGGTGAGGCCGGGTACCGGCAGAGGGTGTCACTCGGCGTCGGGCCCCAGTCGTGGCGCTGCCGGATGGCCTGCGTGGCCGTCTGGGTCAGGTTCAGTTCCAGCTGCCGGGTCATCTGGTAGTTGATGATGGAGAACGCGGCCGCGCAGATGCCGATCGCCACCAGCGCCACCGCGGCGGAGGCCGCCAGGGCCAGCCGGGCGCGCAGCGGGCGGCGGCGACGCCAGCGGGCCCCCAGGCCGCGGGTGCCGGTCATGTGCCCTCCGCGTGGTCCAGGCGATAGCCGACGCCGTGCACGGTGTGGACGAGCCGGGGCTCGCCGCCCGCCTCCAGTTTGCGGCGCAGATAACCGACGTAGACGGCGAGGGAGTTGGAGTCGGGGCCGAAGTCGCGGCCCCAGACCCGCTCCAGGATCATTTCCCGCGGCAGCACCTGTCCGGGGTGCAGCAGCAGCAGTTCCAGCAGCGCCCACTCGGTACGGCTGAACTCCAGTGGCCGGCCCGCCCGGTGGCCGGTGCGGGTCACGGGGTCGACGACCAGGTCGCCGAAGGAGAGCCGGGTGTCCTCGGCGGCCGTGGCCGAGGCCCGGCGCAGCAGGGCCCGGACGCGGGCCACCAGCTCGTCCAGGGCGAACGGTTTGACGAGGTAGTCGTCGGCGCCGGCGTCGAGCCCGTCGACCCGTTCGCTGACCGAGTCCAGCGCGGTCAGGACCAGGATCGGGGTGCGGTCGTCCAGGGCGCGCAGCCGGCGGCAGACGGCCAGGCCGTCCAGGACGGGCATCATCACGTCCAGCACGAGGGCGTCCGGCTGCCAGCCGGCGACCTCCGAGAGGGCGGCCAGGCCGTCGGCGGCGCCGCGTACCGTATAGCCCTCCACGGCGAGGCCGTCCTCCACGGCGGCGCGCACCTCGGGTTCGTCGTCGACGACGAGGATCTTGGGGGCTGGGGTGTTCCCGGGCGTGGGCGGCATGGACATAGGCTGCCAAACACCTCTCTTAGAAGCTTCTTAGGGCGTATCGCGAGCGTGGCGGCCATGCGCACACCACTCTCCGTCGTGATCGGTGCGGGCGGCACCGGCGGCCACATCTATCCAGGACTCGCTCTCGCCGACGCGATCCGCCGGGCCGTGCCCGATGCGGTGATCTCCTTCGTCGGGACCGAGCGCGGACTGGAGACGCGGCTGATCCCGCAGGCCGGATACCGGCTGCACACCGTCGACATGATCCCCTTCGACCCCTCGCTCGGCGCCCGACGCTATCTGCTGCCGGCCGCGCTGCTTCGCTCGGGTGCCCAGTGCCGGGCGATCCTCAAGGAACAGAACGCCCAGGTGGCGGTCGGTATGGGTGGCTATCCGAGCGCCCCGGTGATCGTCGGGGCCCGGCTGGCCGGGCTGCCGAGCCTGGTCCACGAGTCCAACGCGGTGCCGGGCCGCGCCAACAAGTTCGCGGCCCGGCTCACCCCGCACATCGCCCTCGCCTTCGACCGCAGCCGGGAGCATCTGGCCGGCGGCGAGCGGGCCGAGACGGTGGGGATGCCGCTGGTGGGCCCGCTGGCCGAGCTGAACCGGGCGCGGCTGCGGCCCGCCGCCCGCCGGGCCCTGGGCGTGCCGGACGGGGCGCGGCTGCTGCTGGTCAACGGCGGAAGCCTGGGCGCGGCCCGGCTGACCGAGGCGGCGGTGGGCCTGGCCGGCCGCTACCGCACGCGCCGGGACCTGCGGCTGCTGATCAAGACCGGGCCCGCGGCCCTGGAGGAGACCCGGGCGCTCCTCGCGGCGAACGGCGGGGACGCGGTCGCCGAGGCCGTGCCGTATCTGGACCGGATGGACCTGGCCTATGCCGCCGCCGATCTCGTGGTGTGCCGGGCCGGTTCGGCGACCATCGCGGAGCTGGCCACGATCGGGATGCCGGCCGTGCTCGTGCCGTATCCGCATGCGCCGGGCGACCACCAGACGCACAACGCGCGGGTGCTCTCCGATGCCGGGGCGGCGCTGCTGCTGCCCGACCCGCAGACCTCGGCGGAGCGGCTGGACGCCCTGGTCACCCCGCTTCTCGACGACCCTGACCGGCTGGCCGCGATGGGCACGGCCGCCGATCCCGGCACCCATGCGCGGGCCGCCGGCCTGCTGGCCGCCAAGACGCTGGCGCTGGCCGGTCACCCGCTCGCCCACCCCCACCTCTCGATGAAGGAGTCAGCATGAACAGCAGTACACCGCAGTGGACGGGCCGCAAGGTCCTGGTCACCGGGGCCGAGGGATTCATCGGCTCGACCCTGGTCGACATGCTGGTGGAGGCCGGCGCCGAGGTGCGCGCCTTCGTCCACTACAAGCCGTACGCCGAAAAGGGAAATCTGGCGCGCCATCTCGGGCCGGGCGGCCCGGTCGAGATGGTCGCGGGGGATGTGCGGGACGCGGGCCGGGTGATGGACGCCGTCGCGGGCTGCGACACGGTCTTCCATCTGGCCGCGCTGATCGGGATTCCGTACAGCTATGACTCGCCGGGCGCCTATGTGCAGACGAATGTCGTGGGAACGGAGAACGTCGCGGAGGCCTGCCGGCGGCATGCGGTGCGGCGGCTGGTGCACACCTCCACCAGTGAGGTCTACGGGACCGCGCTGACCGCGCCGATCGGTGAGGACCACCCGTTGCAGCCGCAGTCGCCCTACTCCGCCTCGAAGATCGGCGCGGACATGATGGCACTGTCGCACCGGCACGCCTTCGGGCTGCCGGTGACCGTGGTGCGGCCGTTCAACACCTACGGGCCCCGGCAGTCCGCGCGTGCCGTGATCCCCACGATCCTGGCCCAACTCCACGCGGGCGCCCGGCAGATCAAGCTCGGCTCGCTCACCCCGACCCGCGACTTCACCTATGTCACGGACACCGCGGCCGGGTTCCTGGCGCTGGCCGACTGCGACCGGGCGCTGGGCGAGGTCGTCAACCTCGGCACCGGGCGGGAGATCGCCATCGGGGCGCTCGCCGAGGCGCTGATAGCGGCCTCCGGCCGCCGGGCCGAGGTGGTGGTGGACGCCGAGCGGCTGCGGCCCGCCGGCAGCGAGGTCGAGCGGCTGCTGTCGGACAACTCCCGGGCGCGGGAGTGGGCTTCATGGCGTCCCGAGGTCTCCCTGGAGCAGGGGCTGAGGCGGACGTCGGAGTGGGTGGCCGAGAACCTCCAGCTGTTCGCGGCGGACCGCTACCAGGTCTGAACTGCCCCGAACCTCCGGGCTGTTCGCCGCGGCCCACCCGCGCCCGGCCGGCGCCGCGACGGGGCAACCGGTGCCCCGCCGCGGCCGGTTGCCCGGCGCCGGTCTCAGCCCCGGCCGCCCAGGCCGGACAGCCCGGTGAGGAAGAGGGCCGTGAAGTCGCGTCCCCATGCGGTGTCCACGGGTTCGCCGCTGACCAGGGCACGGTGCACGATTGCCCCGGCGATCACATCGAAGATCAGGTCCATGTTGCGGGCGGCCGCCTGCTCGCCCTCCTCGCCGGGGGTGTCCGGGGGCAGCTCGCCGCGGGCCTGGGCACGCGAGCGGCCGAGCAGCACCAGCCGCTTCTGGCGGTCGACGATCGCCGAGCGGATCCGCTCGCGCAGTGCCGCGTCGGTGGTGGACTCGGCGATCACGGCCATCAGCGCCGTCTTCGTCTCCGGCCGCGCGAGCAGCGCGCCGAACTGCAGCACCACGCCCTCGATATCGGCCTGCAGACAGCCCCGGTCGGGGAGTTCGAGCTCGTCGAAGAGGACCGCCACGGCGTCCACGACCAGCTCGTTCTTGTTGGCCCAGCGGCGGTAGAGCGTCGTCTTGGCGACGCCGGCCCGAGCCGCCACATCGCTCATGGTGAGCCGCCCCCAGCCCAGATCGACGAGCGCGGCACGGGTCGCGTCGAGGATCGCGTGATCCGTCTCGGCGCTGCGCGGGCGGCCCGTGCGGCCTTTCCGGGGGCTGGCGGAGTGGTGCATGCGGGCGACCATACCGGCCAGTACGGGCGGCGCCGCACGTGAGGCAGATCACTCCCCGCGGGCCGGAACCGGTTGTGGTGCGGGGGCGACGGCGAGTTACGCTACGGGTCGTAGCGTAAGAGCGATCACCACTGGCCATGGGTGGGGACCCATGGCCGCGCACGACGGTCCTCCTCGGGACCGCACACCGGTCCTCCTCGGGACCACAACGGGCAGCGATCCTGGACGTACGCCGGCATTCCGGCGAGGCGTACGGACGGGGTACGAGGTCCGGCGGAACGGCCTGGCAGCGGCACCGGACCGGCCTTCCGCACCGCAGGCCACAGCACCGACCGCGTCGTCGACCGCAGCGCTTTCCGGATCACTTTCCGGAACGGACCGCTCAGGGGGGAGGATGGACCCATGCAGCCACGCAATATGTCCATGAGTGGAGTCGTCGACCTCGCAGCGGTGAAGGCGGCGGGGGAAGCGAAGCAAAAGGCGGAGCAGGCTCGTGCCGAGGCCGCCCGTACGGGCGGGGTGCCCGCAAGCGGTGCCCGCCTGGTGTTCGACGTCGACGAGGCGGGGTTCCAGCAGGACGTCCTGCAGCGCTCCACCGAGGTCCCGGTCGTCATTGACTTCTGGGCCGAGTGGTGCGAGCCGTGCAAGCAGCTGGGTCCGCTGCTGGAGCGCCTCGCGGGGGAGTACGCCGGCGCGTTCGTGCTGGCCAAGATCGACGTCGATGCCAATCAGATGCTGTTCCAGCAGTTCGGGGTGCAGGGCATCCCGGCGGTCTTCGCGGTCGTCGCGGGGCAGCCGATCCCGCTGTTCCAGGGCGCGGCTCCGGAGTCGCAGATCCGCCAGGTGCTCGACCAGCTGGTACAGGCCGCCGAGCAGCAGTTCGGCATCGTGGGGGCGCCCGTCGCTCCGCAGGACGCGGACGAGCCGGCCCAGGAGGCCGAGGCCCCGGTGCCGGCCGGTCCCTATGACGCCCTGCTGGAGGCCGCGAACCAGGCGCTGGACTCCGGCGATCTGGGCGGTGCCGTCCAGGCGTACCGGAACGTGCTCTCCGACGACCCGGCCAACCCGGAGGCCAAGCTCGGTCTGGCGCAGGCCGAACTCCTGCGCCGGGTGCAGGACCTGGATCCGCAGGCGGTGCGCAAGGAGGCCGCCGAGAACCCGGCCGATGTGCCGGCGCAGATCCGTGCCGCGGACCTCGATCTGGTCGGCGGTCATGTCGAGGATGCGTTCGGCCGGCTGGTCGACGCGGTGAAGCGGTCGGCGGGCGACGACCGGGAGGCCGCGCGACTGCGGCTGCTGGAGCTGTTCGAGGTCATCGGCGCGGAGGATCCGCGGGTGACGGCGGCGCGTACGGCGCTGGCCCGGGTGCTGTTCTGACCCGCTGTCTTTGCACTCGCCCGCTTCTGACCAGTACGGCCTCCGCGAGTTGACCGAACAAACGACACAGCGGCCACGTTTTACCGAAACTTGGTAATCGTGGCCGCTGTTACTTCAAGTAAGCCTGAGCGGCCCCCTTGTGGTGCTGTGTCCGCAATTGCGCAATGTCCCCTCGCCGTTAGTGGCGACCGTGTGTATCCGGTCGGTTTCGGTGGGTCGTGGCGTGGTTACCAGGTCGTTACCCGCAAGTAACGAGCCCCTTGTGCGGCAGCCGGGAATGGACCACGATCGGCCACGCTCGGTCCATTCCCGCAGTCCGGCATCCGGTCGGTGCCGCGGGGTATTTGGGTCCCCACCGAGTGGTCGGCGGCACTGGCCGCCGGCGTGGACAGGGGGGTCTCTGCCTCATCCGGCAGGGCCTGTCCAGGAGGTTGCGCGAGAGCGTGGCCAGTGGTTGTCGCTCGGGGGTGATCGCCGGTGTTCGGAACGCGATGTGCCTCCGAGACAGGCGCTCTCCTTCCCGAGGACGTAGCACTTCTCCCATCCCAGGTACGGCTGACCCAACTGAGGCGGCCCGTACCGGAGATGTACGTCCGAGAAGGAGGAAAGTCATGGAGTCCCTGGCTCGTGGCGGGACCAGATGGAAGCGGTTCGCCGTCGTCATGGTGCCGAGCGTCGCGGCTACGGCCGCGATCGGCGTTGCCCTCTCGCAGGGTGCGCTCGCGGCGTCGTTCAGCGTGTCCGGCCAGCAGTTCAAGGTCAGTACGGACCGTCTGGACGGCACCGGCTTCGTTCAGTACGGAGCCATTGACGCCCAGAAGGGCGGCAAGCAGGTCCCGGTGGCGGTCTCGGGGTTCTCGAACGCCAAGATCAAGAACCTGTGCCAGTCCGTAGTTGTGCCGGTCCCGGTCTTCGGCGATGTGTCGATGAAGCTGTCGGCCGGTGGCGGGGCCACGCCCGTCGAGGCGAAGAACCTTTACATCGACCTCGACCAGCTGGACGCGGACGCGACCTTCAACAACATCGACATCGGTGTTGCTGCGGGCTCGACGACCAAGGGTCCGGGCATGCACAAGGGCGACAAGGCCGACCCGGGCTCGTTCGCCCAGCAGGCCGACTCGGCCACGCTGACCCACGTCAGGCAGCAGGCATGGGCCACGACGGCCGGAACGTTCAAGCTCAGCGGCCTGAAGATGAGCGTCGCCAAGGGCAAGAGCGAGTGCTACTGACGCACTGAGCGTGCGGGCGCGGGGTGGAGCTGTGCGGCGGTCGCCGTTCCCCGTGCCCGTACGCCGGGTAGCGCTGGTAGGACTACTCAGCACAGAACCACCGATTTGCCAGTCCCGAGGAGCTGTACGACATGAGCGCCGAAACGCGACCACGGCTGATCGAGTCCATCGGCCGCAAGCGGCTTTCGTTCCGGGAGTGGCGCGGACACCGCCCGTTCTGGGGCGGCATGCTGACTCTGCTGGCCGGCATCCCGATCATGTACATCCCTTACGCGAATCTCACGATCGGTTCCCTGACCGTCCGCATGGCGACCACCGCCGGCGCCGGCTCGCTGATCATCGGCGTACTGCTGGTCGTGCTCGGTCTGACCATGTGGTTCCAGCCCGCCTCGCGCGTCTTTGCGGGTGTGGCGGCGATTCTGCTCTCCCTGGTCTCCCTGGTCGTCTCGAACTTCGGCGCCTTCCTGATCGGCTTCCTCCTGGGGCTGATCGGCGGTGCGCTGGGAGTCTCCTGGGCGCCGGGCAAGGCCGACCGGAGTGCCGACGACGCCGGTGAGCCGGCCCGTAAGACGGTCGCCGGACCGGTGGTCGCCACGCACCCCGCGCCGGCCGGCGGTCCCGGGTTGGGCAATGGACTGGACGACCTGTCAGGAACGAGCCCGACCAACGGAACGAACGGGAGGCACCGTGCCGGGTGACGAGCTGCACGAGGAGAGCGCAGCTGCCGGGGCGAGAACCGGGCCGAGGCACGCGGCGCCGAGGAAGCCGCTGCTGACTCGGCTCCATGTGCCCGCGGGCAAGGCGATAGCCATCGCCGCCATGCCGACCGCCGTGCTCATGGGCATGGGGCTGACGCCCCAGATGGCGATAGCCAAGCCGGCGCCCAAGAGCCCCTTCAAGGACGGCCCGTGCGTCACCGCTCCGGACAAGGTGGACCAGAAGGACGCCAAGTCCAAGGACGGTGCGAAGGACCCGAAGGGCGGCACGCAGGGCAAGGACGACACCAAGCCGTCCGGCCGGTCTTCCGCCTCGCCCTCGGCCGGCAAGGACGCCGGCAAGACGCCCGCACCCGCGCCGTCCGGCTCGGCGAAGACCGATGAGCCTTCGGGCTCGGCGACCCCGTCGCCCTCGGCCTCCGCGGAGAAGAAGGACGACGGCGGTCTGCTGGGCGGTATCGGTGACGCGCTCGGCGGTCTCCTCGGCGGCGGCACGTCCGAGAAGCCCTCGGCCTCGCCGAGCCCCTCGGCGTCCGAGTCCGCCTCGCCGAGCCCTTCGGCGTCCGCGTCCAAGGACTCCGGCCCCGTCACCGACAAGGTCACCAAGCCGGTCAAGGACACGGTCGACGGCCTCAAGGACGGCGCCGGCAAGGCCGGTGACGCCGTCAAGAACGGGTCGAAGACGGTCAACGACACCGTGCACGGCGCGGTGGGCGTGGCGGACAACGCCCTGCCCGGCGGCGGCCTGGACGGCAAGGACGCCGGCGGCAAGAAGGCGTTCCCCTGCGTCGTCGAGAACAAGCAGGCCGGCAAGGACGAGCAGACCCCCGTCACCCTGCCGGACGACCCCTGGCACCTGGAGTCCAGCGCGCTCACCCTGCGCGGCCTGAACTACGAGGGCGTCGTCAACGTCAAGACCCAGAACGGCCGTACCAAGCAGGCCCTGAAGTTCACCGCCGACAGTCTCGACATCGGCGATCTGCACCAGATCGTCGACGACCCGGCGTCCGGGAAGAAGTACCACGTCCAGGGGGCCGGGGGCTCGACGTCCACGATCCGCGGCGGCAAGGTGACGATGTACACCGAGCGGCTGCAGGGCAATCTCTTCGGCCTGATCCCGATCGTCTTCGACCCCGAGCACCCGCCGCCCCTCAACGTCCCGTTCGCGTATTTCACCAAGGTGAAGATCGACCAGGCGGGCCAGTTCGGCGGCAATCTCCACATCCCGGGTCTGCACCAGTCGATCACGGACTGAGGACCGGCTGCCGCGGGCCGGAGAGCGTGCACCCGTCCGGGAACCGCAGAAAACGGCGGTGGGCCGCCCCTCGAAGGGGGCGGCCC
>NZ_JBSHBP010000036.1:0-1410 GCF_053612065.1 Streptomyces sp. NPDC054765
GGTACGGACACGCAGACCGTGAACCAGGCGTCGACGACCACCACGGTCACCTCCTTCCCCGACCCCTCCGTGACAGGGCAGACGGTCAACTTCACTGCCTTTGTGGGCCCGGTGTTCCCCGGTGGCGGAATCCCGACCGGGAACGTCACGTTCGTCGTCACCGACGGGGTCACCACCGTGACCCTCAGCGGTACCCTCGACGGCGCCGGCGTCGCCACTGTCAGCACCAACGGCCTGGTCACGGCGGGCGTTTACACCGTCACGGCGACGTACGGCGGTGACGCGAACTTCACCGGCTCCAGTGACACCGACACCCAGACGGTGGCTCAGGCGGCGACGACCACCACGGTCACTTCGTCGCCCGATCCGTCGGTGTTCGGGCAGCCGGTGACGTTCACGGCCACGGTGGCGCCGGTTTCGCCGGGTGCCGGTACGCCGACCGGGACGGTCACGTTCGTCATCACCGGTGGTCCGACGCTGACCGGCACGCTGTCCGGGGGCGTGGCGACCGTCACGACGAGTGCGTTGAGCGTCGGTACGCATTCGGTCACGGCGACGTACAGCGGTGACGCGAACTTCACGGGCTCGGTCGGCACGGACACCCAGACGGTGGCTCAGGCAGCGACGACCACGACGGTCTCGTCGTCGCCGGATCCGTCCGTGGTCGGGCAGTCGGTGACGTTTACCGCGACGGTGGCCCCGGTGGCTCCTGGTGCGGGTACCCCCACGGGGACGGTCACCTTCGTGGCGACCGACGGGGTCACGACGGTGACGCTGACCGGGACGCTAAGTGGCGGCACGACCAGCGTCAGCAGCAACGGGCTGGTGACGGCAGGCGCTTACGTGGTCACGGCGACGTACAGCGGTGATGCGAACTTCACGGCCTCCAGTGGTACGGACACGCAGACGGTGGCTCAGGCGGCGACGACCACGACGGTCTCCTCGTCTCCCGACCCGTCCGTGGTCGGGCAGTCGGTGACCTTCACGGCCACCGTCGCGCCGGTCGCGCCGGGTGCGGGTACCCCCACGGGGACGGTCACCTTCGTGGCCAACGACGGCGTCACGACGGTGACGCTGACCGGGACGCTCAGTGGCGGTACGACCAGCGTGACCACGAGTGGGCTGGTCAGGGCAGGGTCTTACACGGTCACGGCGACGTACAGTGGTGATGCGAACTTCACGGGCTCGGTCGGCACGGACACCCAGACGGTCACCCAGGCAGCGACGACCACGACGGTCTCGTCGTCTCCTGACCCGTCCGTGGTGGGGCAGTCGGTGACCTTCACGGCCACCGTCGCGCCGGTGGCTCCGGGGGCGGGTACCCCGACGGGGACGGTGACGTTCGTGGCGACCGACGGGGTCACGACGGTGACGCTGACCGGGACGCTCAGCGGCGGTACGACCAGCGTC
>NZ_JBSHBP010000036.1:1509-73718 GCF_053612065.1 Streptomyces sp. NPDC054765
GCGGGTACCCCGACGGGGACGGTGACGTTCGTGGCGACCGACGGGGTCACGACGGTGACGCTGACCGGGACGCTCAGCGGCGGTACGACCAGCGTCAGCAGCAACGGGCTGGTGACGGCAGGCACGTACACCGTCACGGCGACCTACAGCGGTGACGGAGACTTCACCGCCTCCAGTGGTACGGACACGCAGACGGTCACCCAGGCGTCGACGACCACCACGGTCACGTCGTCGCCGGACCCGTCCGTGGCGGGGCAGTCGGTGACCTTCACGGCCACCGTCGTCCCGGTCGCGCCGGGGGCGGGTACCCCGACCGGGACGGTCACGTTCGTGATCACCGGTGGTCCGACGCTGACCGGCACCCTTTCCGGGGGCACGGTTTCCGTCTCGACCAGCGCGCTCGGTGCCGGGAGCTTCCCCGTCACCGCGACCTACAGCGGTGACGCCGACTTCAGCGGCTCCAGTGGTACGGACACGCAGACGGTGGCTCAGGCGGCGACGACCACTACGGTCTCCTCGTCTCCCGACCCGTCGGTGTTCGGGGAGCTGGTGACGTTCACCGCCACGGTGGCGCCGGTCTCGCCCGGTGCCGGCACGGTCACCGGCACCGTGACCTTCGTCATCAGCGGCGGCGGGGGCGGCTCGCTGACCGGCACCGTCTCCGGGGGCGTGGTCACCGTCACCACCAGCACACTCGACGCCGGTGTCCACAGCGTCACTGCGACCTACGGCGGTGACGCCAACTTCACCGGCTCCAGCGGCAGCGACACCCAGACCGTCAGCCAGTCGTCCACGACCATCACGGCCACCTCGTTCCCCGACCCGTCCAACTCCGGTGACACGGTCGCGATCCTCGCGTTCGTGGCGGCGGTGGCCCCGGGCAGCGGCGTCCCGACCGGGACGGTCACCTTCACCGTCACGGACGGAGTGACCACCATCAGCCTCACCGGGACGCTCGACGGTTCCGGTGTCGCCGCGGTCAGCACCCCGCTGGTCACCCCCGGCAGCTACCTCATCACGGCGGTCTACGGCGGTGACGCCAACTTCACCACCTCCACCGACACCGACACCCAGACCGTCCTCGCCGGTCCCTGACCGTCCGTTTGACACGGTCACAGCACACCGGCGGCGGGCCGTCCTCATCCCGAGGGCGGCCCGTCGCCGGCGTGCACCCGAGGCCGGTCCGCCAAGCCGCTGCCCGGCCGGGAGGGCGCCGGTGTCACGCCGCACGAGCCGGGCGCCGGTGGCACGCCGCACGAGCCGGGCGCCGCCGAGCCGGCCCTGCGGGCCCCTCGTCTCACCCGCGCCCGTCCGCTGCCCCCTCGCCGCACCCGCCCCGGCCGGCTGCTACGTCTCCAGCACGCCCCGCAGCTGTTCGAGCCCCCAGTCCAGGTCCTCCTTGCTGATCACCAGCGGCGGCGCGAGCCGGATCGTGGTGCCATGGGTGTCCTTGGCCAGCACCCCGCGCGCCATCAGCTGCTCGGAGATCTCCCGTCCGGTGCCGCGTGCCGGGTTGATGTCCACACCGGCCCACAGCCCGCGGCCGCGGACCGCGTCCACCGCACCGCCGGCCACCAGCAGCCCCAGCTCGCTGTGCAGATGCTCGCCCAGCTCCCTGGCCTGCTGCTGGAACTCACCGGTCCGCAGCATCGCCAGCACCTCCAGCGCCACCGCGCAGGCGAGCGGATTCCCGCCGAACGTCGAGCCGTGCTCGCCCGGCGCGAACACACCCAGCACCTCACGGGAGGACACCACCGCCGACACCGGCACCACACCGCCGCCCAGCGCCTTGCCCAGCACATACATGTCGGGCACCACGTCCTCGTGCTCGCACGCGAAGGTCCGCCCCGTACGGCCCAGCCCCGACTGGATCTCATCGGCGATGAACAGCACGTTCCGGCTGCGGGTCAGCTCCCGTACGCCCGCCAGATAGCCCGGCGGCGGCACCAGCACCCCCGCCTCGCCCTGGATCGGCTCCAGCAGCACCGCGACCGTGTCGGCGTCGACGGCGGCCTCCAGCGCGGCCGGATCGCCGTACGGAACGATGTCGAAGCCGGGCGTGTACGGGCCGAAGCCGGCACGGGCCTCGGGGTCCGTGGAGAAGGAGACGATGGTGGTCGTCCGGCCGTGGAAGTTGTTGTCCGCGACGATGATCTTCGCCCGGCCGTCGGGGACGCCCTTGACCTGATAGCCCCACTTACGGGCCGTCTTCACCGCCGTCTCGACCGCCTCGGCGCCGGTGTTCATCGGGAGCACCAGCTCCATCCCGCACAGCTCGGCCAGCTGCGTACAGAAGTCGCCGAACCGGTCGTGGTGGAAGGCACGCGAGGTGAGGGTGACCCGCTCCAGCTGGGCCTTGGCCGCGTCGAGCAGCCGGCGGTTGCCGTGCCCGAAGTTCAGCGCGGAGTAGCCGGCGAGCATGTCCAGATAGCGTCGGCCTGCCACATCCGTCACCCAGGCACCCTCGGCGGTGGCCACGACGACGGGCAGCGGGTGGTAGTTGTGCGCGCTGTGGGCTTCGGCGGCGGCGATGCTGCGTTCTGTGGACGTCACCGGTGTCTCCGTTCGGTGGACCGTGGGGGCGCGGGCGCTGCCGCGTCCCCCTCCATTGTTGCGCCTGTTGCGCCCCGGCCGGGCCGTGGGCCTGCGAAGATCCGCCGGACAGGGCCTGACGGGTGTCCTAGACTCTGCGGTGCGCACGGCGACTGGCGTACGGGGAAACAACCTCGAGGAAGCGGTGTGCGGCAACCATCACGAGGTGCCGCCCCGCCTGGGCACCCCGGGACCACGACCGGACCACCGATCGACCGCCCCGGAGGACGCCATGTCACTGCCCCTTCCGCATCCCGCGCTGCACGCTGCCGACCCCGAACTGGCCGCTCTGGTCGGCGCCGAGGAGCAGCTCCAGGCCGACACGCTGCGACTGATCCCCAGCGAGAACTACGTTTCCGCCGCCGTCCTGGAAGCCACCGGCACCGTCCTGCAGAACAAGTACAGCGAGGGATACGCGGGCCGTCGCTACTACGAAGGCCAGCAGAACATCGACCGCGTCGAGACGCTGGCCGTCGAGCGCGCCAAGGCCGTCTTCGGCGTCGAGCACGCCAATGTCCAGCCCTACTCCGGGTCGCCCGCCAACCTCGCCGCCTACCTCGCCTTCGCCGAGCCCGGCGACACCGTGCTGGGCATGGCGCTGCCGATGGGCGGCCACCTCACGCACGGCTGGGGCGTCTCGGCGACCGGCACGTGGTTCCGCGGCGTCCAGTACGGCGTACGCCCCGACAGCGCGCTGATCGACTTCGACGAGGTGCGCGACCTTGCCCGCAAGGAACGGCCGAAGATCATCTTCTGCGGCGGTACCGCCGTCCCGCGCACCATCGACTTCGCCGCCTTCGGTGAGATCGCCCGCGAGGTCGACGCCGTCCTGGTCGCCGATATCGCCCATATCGCAGGCCTGATCGCGGGCGGCGCCCACCCGTCGCCCGTGCCGCACGCGGACGTCATCTCCACCACCACCCACAAGACCCTGCGCGGCCCGCGCGGCGCCATGCTGATGTCCCGCGCGAGCCACGCCAAGGCCGTCGACAAGGCCGTCTTCCCCGGTCTGCAGGGCGGTCCGCACAACCACACCACCGCCGCCATCGCGGTCGCGCTGCGCGAGGCGGCCGCCCCGTCCTTCCGGGACTACGCCCACGCCGTCGTCGCGAATGCCAAGGCGCTCGCCGGGGCACTGCTGGCCCGCGGCTACGACCTGGTCTCCGGCGGCACCGACAACCACCTGGTGCTGATCGACCTCACCTCGAAGGACGTCCCGGGCAAGGTCGCCGCCAAGGCGCTGGACCGGGCCGGCATCGTCGTCAACTACAACACCGTCCCCTTTGACCCGCGTAAGCCCTTCGACCCCTCCGGCATCCGCATCGGCACCCCGTCCCTCACCTCCCGCGGGCTGGGTACGGACCGGATGCCGCTGGTCGCCGAGTGGATCGACCGCAGCGTCCAGGCCGCGGCGAAGGGGGACGAGGAGGCGCTGTCCGTGATCCGCGGCGAGGTCGCCGAGCTGATGGCCGGCTACCCGGCGCCGGGGCTGCCCACGGACTGAGAGCCCGGAACTCCCCGGCCCACCGGCTGCCGCCCGCCCCCGGCCCATCGACTGCCGCCCACCGGCTGCCGCGCGCCCCCGGCCCGCGTCCGTCGGCCCCCGGCCCGCGGTCAGCCGGTGAGCCGGACCGGCAGCACATGCGTGCTGTTGCCGATGAAGCTCGGGTGCGGCGGCAGCTCCGCGTCCGGGACGGCGAGGTCCAGGGCCGGATAGCGGGTGAAGAGCGCCTCCAGGGCGAGGGTCGCCTCCAGCCGGGCCAGTGGTGCGCCCAGACAGTAGTGCGGCCCGTGGCCGAACGAGAGATGCCGGACGGCGGGCCGCCGGGTGACCTCGAACCGGCCGGCGTCGGGGCCGTAGGCGTCCGGGTCCTGGCCGGCCGCGGAGTAGGAGGCCAGCATCGGGGTGCCGCGGGGGACGACCGTGCCGCCGATCTCCAGGTCCCGTACGGGATAGCGGAACGGGAAGTGGGCGACGGGGCTGTCGTAGCGCAGTGTCTCCTCCACCCGTCGTCCCAGGTGGCCCGCCCGGTCAGCACCAGCTCCAGCTGCGTGCGGTCGGTGCACAGGGCCCGGACCGCGTTGGTGATCAGATTGAGCGTGGTCTCGTGCCCGGCGATGATCATCAGCAGCAGGGTGCCGACCAGCTCCCGTGCGCTCAGCCGGTCGCCGTCCTCCTCCTGGGCGGCGAGCAGCGCGCTGGTCAGATCGTCGCCCGGGTCCGCCCGCCGGGCCTCGGCGACCTGTCCGGGTGTGAGTAGTTGAGGTACAGGAAATCCCGGTGAGATTGATCTTGCTGCGGTTCCCCACTCCTGATGAGGCCCGGGTGTGCTGCATACGGCAGCGGTCTCATCCTCTTCGGGTTCGGGCCAGGGGCCGAAGGGACCGTGTTCCCCGGGGCCGGTGGCGCCGAGGAGGCCGGGACCCTTCCAGCGGTGCAGCGGCACGGGGATCACTGTGCGTTTCCGTTCCGGGCCTGTCGATCACACCCCCCTCGTGGAGCTTCGACGGGCGGGCCCGCCTTCCACGGCCGCCCCGGGCCGCGGTCCTCGGGGACGGTCACCTCCAGTTCCTCGCGGAGCGCGGGGACGAGGATGAAGCGGGCGGTGTGGTACTTCGTTACGCATTTCCCGCTCCGAGTGCGGCAGGCGCTGCCCGCCGGGGCTTCACACTTCGGACAGTCGTTTCGTTCTACCGCGTTTGCTGCTTGATTGGGCGTCAGGTCCAGCCGCGCAGTCTGTCAGAACTGTCTCGCACAACATGCTGGTTTTGAGAGGGGTTCTGCGAACGGCCACCTGCGGATTCGTGAGCAGCACCGGTGTGTTCGCAGAACTCTCGTAACTGGTCATTTGTGAGAATCACGCAGCACCCGGCCGTAGCCGCTGCGCTCCGGTACGCGGGCCGAACTGTTCCGTGTACAGAAGCCCCGGCCGCGCCTGGCGGTTCAACCCGTGAGGGTGTTGAGCCAGCCGGTCAGCAGACGGTTGATCTCCTCGGGGCGTTCCTGCTGGATCCAGTGGCCGCAGCCCTCTACGAGGTGGGAGGCGGTCAGGCCGGGGAGGGTGGTGGGGAAGGCGTCGATAGCGTCGGACATCCAGGTGGTGGAGGCGTCCAGGGCGCCGCCGATGAACAGGGACGGCTGCTTGATCGGGGCTCCGCGGTGGGGGGCGAGGTCCTCCCAGTCGCGGTCCACGTTGCGGTAGCGGTTGAGGGCGCCCGTCAGACCCGTGCGCTCGAACTCTCCGGCGTAAACGTCGAGGTCGTCCTCGGCCAGCCAGGCCGGGAGGATGCCGGCGGGAAAACGGTCACGCAGCTGGCCGCCGTGGGCGACGAAGTGCGGGTCGGGCTCGCCCTGGGTGGGCATGGTGTCGGCGGACAGGGCGGCGTAGAAGCCCGCGAGCCAGCCCCGCACGTCAGGCTCGATCTCCGTCTCGGCGCGGCCGGGCTCCTGGAAGTAGGAGACGTAGAACTCCTGCTCGGGGCCGCCGATCTGGCCGAAGATGTCGGTGGGGCGGGGGCCGCCGGGTGGCGCGTACGGGACGCTCAGCAGGGCGACGGCCCGGAAGACCTCGGGGTGGAGCAGGGCGGAGGTGGCGGCGATGTTGGAGCCCCAGTCGTGGCCGACCACCACCGCGTTCTCCTCGCCGAGGGCGTGCACGAGGGCGACGTTGTCCTCCACCAGGTCCAGCATCCGGTAGGCGTCGGTCTCCGCAGGCTTGGAGGAGCGGCCGTAGCCGCGCACGTCGAGCGCCACCGCCCGGTAGCCGGCCGCGGCGAGGGCCGGGAGCTGGTGGCGCCAGGAGTACCAGGACTCGGGGAAGCCGTGCACGAGCAGGACCAGCGGGCCGGTGCCCTGCTCGACCAGGTGAAGGCGCCCGGCCGGGGCCTCGACGGTGCGGTGGCGGAGTGCGGCGGACGGCTCGGGCTGCATGGGGGCTTCTCCTCGGTTCGCGGGTGGATGCAGGTACGCATCGATCATGCGGCGCAGCGACCGTCCACCGCGACTACCCTTGCCAATCTGGCAAACTTGCAGGACAGGATGGTGGGGCGGCACGTCCGGAAGGGGGCAGAGCGGGTGACAGGCGACGACGTGGCCGACACGCTGGCGGCGATGGGCCCCCGGCTGCGGGCCGCGCGCGAACACCGCGGCTCCACGCTCACCGGCGTCAGCTGTGCGACCGGCATCTCCCCGAGCACGCTGTCGCGGATCGAGACCAGCCGACGCAAGCCCACCCTGGAAGTGGTGCTGCAGTTGGCGAAGGAGTACGGCGTCTCCCTGGACGAGCTGGCCGGCACCGCTCCCGCCGCCGAGCCCCGCACCTCCGCGCTCCAGCGTTTCGGCGACGACAAGGCGGTGCTGCCGCTGACCCGGTACGTCGGGGGCCTGCACGCCCACAAACACGTCCTACCCGCCGTCCAGGAGCCGTCCGCGCGGCCTCGGCAGGTCTCCCACGACGGCTGGGAATGGCTGTGCGTCCTGTACGGGCGGCTGTGGCTCGCACTCGGCGACCAGGACCTCGTCCTGAGTGCCGGGGATGTCGCCGAGTTCGACACCCGCAATCCCCATGGGGTCGCGAACGCCGGCCCCGGCGGCCCGGTCGAGTACCTGATCATGTTCGGGCCGCAGGGAGAGCGCCTGCGACCGCGCACCCCGCCCGCCCCCGGCCCCAGGGCCCGGTAGCAAGCAGCGAACGAACGGCCTGACGTCCCGGATACCGGGCCAGAGTGGACAGCCGGTTCACCGGCACCCGGGACAGGTTCACCCGCCCCAGCGCGAACGCCGAGATCTCCTCCACCCGCTCCATGGCCCGCACCATCGCCGTACCCGTCGACTTCGTCGGCGGAGTACGCAGCCGCTCCAGCTCAGAGACCCGCTTGCCCTCCGGCACGACCAGCAGCTCAGCCAGCGCCGGCGCGAGCGACGGATCGGCCCGGGACGCGGCGCGGGCCACCGCCTCGTACAAGCGCCGCTCGGCAACCGTCCGGGCCTCCGACACCTGCCGGGCCAACACCGAAACGCCGGGCAGCAGCACCCGGTTCTTCCGCAGCCACGTCACCGCGTGGTTGAACAGCGCCACAGGCCCCTCGGCATGCGTCCACGCCCGCCCGTACAGGAAGCCGCGGAACTCCCGACCCCACTTCCGATCGGTGAAGTCCCGGTGCTTGAACCGCTTCTGGATCTCCGCCGCGTGCTCGTACACCGTCGATCGGCGCTCCGGGTACCGCTTCACGCACGAGGCGTCGGCGATGCCGAGCTGCCCGGCCAGGTACTCCACGGCCTCCCACGGCACCGCGAGTGGGTCCTCACCCAGGAACCGGCCGATGTAGCGGACCCACCGGCATGCGGCGAACGGTAGCCAGGCCCCGACAGCGATCGAGGATCTTCCTCCGAACCCCCGCACCAGGCCGATCACGTGTGCTAGATGACCATGATCGTTCTCACCGGGATTTCCTGTACCTCAACTACTCACACCCGCTGTCCGAGGACGGCGGTGATCTCATGGTTGGCCGCCAGCACCTCGTCCGCCGTGCCGTCCGTCCCCACGATCAGGTTCGACAGCTCGTGCAGCCGGTCGCGCAACGCGGCGTCCACCCCCAGCAGTTCGCTGATCACGCTCATCGGCAGGGGATAGGCGAAGTGCCGGCGCAGATCCACCGTGCCGTCCTGCAGCGCGGTGAAGTGGCAGGCGTTCTTGGCGACTTCGGGGTGCGCGAGCACCTCGCGCAGCACCTCGTGGCGGGTGACGGCGACCGCGGGCACCTCCCCGGGCAGCAGTACGGGGACCACCGCCCCGGCCTCCCGCAGCAGTGCGTCGGCCGCGGCCCGGCCGGCGCCGCCGGGGGCGAGCGGGCGCGGCGCCCCGCCGGAGTGTGCGGGGCAGGCGGCGTCGGTCGGTGGCGCGGAGCGGCGGGCGTCGGTCATCGGCGGTCCTCACAGATCGAGGCGGAGATCCGGGGCGGTGCACGGGTCCGGGAGCGGACCACGACTTCGGGGCCACGCACGGCCGGTACGCGGTCCTTTCCCCCGTCTTCCGCCACCATGCGCCGGTGCTCCCTTGAGGACCTGAGACAATCGATGCCATGGCTCTCGATCGCCCGCCCGCCGCCCACCACCACTCTCAGGGGAATGGCTCCGCCATGCAGCGTCCTCCGCGTGTGCTCTCCGGTATCCAGCCCACCGCCGGCTCCTTCCACCTCGGCAATTACCTCGGTGCGGTACGCCAGTGGGTGGCGCTTCAGGAGTCCCACGACGCCTTCTACATGGTGGTCGACCTGCATGCGATCACCGTCCCGCAGGATCCGGCGGAGCTGCGCCGCAACACCCGGATCGCGGCCGCCCAGCTGCTGGCCGCCGGCCTCGACCCGGAGCGCTGCACGCTCTTCGTCCAGAGCCATGTGCCCGAGCATGCCCAGCTCGCGTGGGTCATGAACTGCGTCACCGGCTTCGGTGAGGCGTCCCGGATGACCCAGTTCAAGGACAAGTCGGCCAAGCAGGGCGCCGATCGTACGACGGTGGGCCTGTTCACCTACCCCGTGCTGATGGTCGCCGACATCCTCCTCTACCAGGCCGACCAGGTCCCGGTCGGCGAGGACCAGCGCCAGCACCTGGAGCTGACCCGCGATCTCGCGGACCGCTTCAACACCCGCTTCGGCGACACCTTCACGGTCCCCAACCCGTACATCGTCAAGGAGACGGCGAAGATCTTCGATCTTCAGGACCCGTCGATCAAGATGAGCAAGTCCGCGTCCTCGCCCAAGGGCATCGTCGACCTGCTCGACGACCCCAAGGTCACCGCGAAGAAGGTCAAGAGCGCGGTGACGGACACCGACACCGTCATCCGCTTCGACCGCGAGGCCAAGCCGGGCGTCAGCAACCTCCTCAGCATCCTCTCCACCCTCACCGGCACCTCCGTCCCGGATCTGGTGCAGTCGTACGAGGGCAAGATGTACGGCGCCCTCAAGACGGATCTGGCCGGGGTGATGGTCGATTTCGTCACACCGTTCCGGGACCGTACGCAGGAATACCTCGACGACCCCGAGACGCTGGACGCGATCCTGGCCAAGGGTGCGGAGAAGGCTCGTGCGGTGGCCGCGGAGACCCTCGCCACCACCTATGACCGGCTCGGATTGCTGCCGGCCAAGCACTGAAGGAACCGCCCGCGCACGGTCGGGAACGTCCGCTCGGCGGGCCGTCCCCGGCCGCGCGGGCCGCACCGGGCCCGGGGGTCCCCACCCGTGGGGGTTCCTGCGCCTGGGCACAAGACGACCGAGGACGCTCCCCGTGAAGGGCGCGTACCCGGCACACTAAGAGGGTGCGCGAGCGTGCCGCACACACGTCAGGAGGGAGAACACAGTGGGGACCGTAACGCTGGGCGTTTCGATCGCGGTCCCGGAGCCATACGGCCGCTTCCTCCAGAGGGAGCGCGAGGGCTTCGGGGATCCCGCCGCACCCGGCATCCCCACACACATCACCCTCCTCCCGCCGACGGAGGCCCGCGCCGACGCGCTGCCCGGCATCGAGCGCCACCTCGCCGAGGTCGCGGCCGGCTGCCGCCCGTTCCCGCTGCGCCTCGAAGGCACCGGAACCTTCCGGCCGCTCTCCCCGGTCGTCTACGTCAAGGTCACCGAGGGCGTGGCGGGCTGCACCGCCCTTCAGGCCCGGATCCGCGCCGCCTCCGGCCCCTGCGCCCGCGAGCTGCAGTTCCCGTACCACCCGCATGTGACCATCGCCCACGGCATCGACGAAGCGGCCATGGACCGCGCCCAGGCCGGCCTCAGGGACTTCACCGCCACCTGGACGATCGGCGGCTTCGCGCTCTACCAGCAGGGCCCGGACGCGGTGTGGCGCCTGGAGCGCGAGTACCCCTTCGGGCCGCAGACGGCCGCCGTCCCGCGCCAGGCCGCCGGTCTTTCCCGGCCACCGGCCCCGTCCTGCTGAACGCGGCCACTGGCCTCGCCCTGCTGAGTGCGGGCGCCGGCCCTGTCCCGCTGAACGCGGGCCCCGGACCTGTCCTGTTGGCCGTGCGTGCTGCCCGCCCCGTGCTGCCCGCCCCGTCCTGCCGGTCGGCGGCTGCCCGCGCGTAGAGCGGCACCCTCCGCGCCTCGCCCGTGCCATCAGGGACGTATGACCGAGTGCATTTACGGGGTACCAGGAGTCTTGCATTCCGGATCGACCGGAGCAGCCGGCTGACATCCTGCACAGGCCGGTGGGCACAAGGGGAACAAGAGGCACAAGACGAACGAACGCGAGCGAACGCGAACGAATACCAACGAATACCAATGAACGCCAATGAACGCCTCGGGCCGTACGAGGGGAACGCCATGGACTGGTTGCGCAAACTGCCGGTGATCGGACCGGTCGTCGGCCGGCTGATGACCACTCACCTCTGGCGCGCCTACGAGCGGATGCTCCGGGTGCACTGGACCAGGCTCGCCGCCGCCATCACCTTCACCAGCTTCGTCGCGCTCTTCCCGCTGCTCACCGTCGCCGCCGCGATCGGCGCCGCACTGCTCAGCGACAGCCGGCTGCACGAGCTGGAGGGCAAGATCGCCGAGCAGCTCCCCGGCATCTCGGGACAGCTCGATATCGCCGCACTCGTCGACAACGCCGCCACCATCGGCCTGGTCGCCGGTGCCGCCCTGCTGCTCACCGGCATCGGCTGGGTCGACTCACTGCGCGACTGCCTGCGCGCCGTATGGGAGAAGGACGACGAGGAGACCAACTTCTTCCTCGGCAAGCTCCGGGACGGCGTTCTGCTGCTCGGGGTCGGCGGCGTCGCCGTACTCTCCCTCGCCTGCTCGACCTTCGCGTCCGCCGCGGTGGGCAAGGTGGCCGACGCGATCGGCCTGTCGGAGGGCGGCACCGGCAGCGTCCTGCTCTCGGGCGCCGGCTTCGTCATCGCCGTCCTCGCGGACTTCCTGCTGCTCGCCTACATACTGACCAGGCTCCCCGGCGTCCATCCGCCGCGCCGCGCCGTCGTGATCGCCGGCCTCCTCGGCGCGATCGGCTTCGAACTGCTGAAGCTGTTGCTCAGCGGCTATCTCCAGGGCGTGGCCTCCCGGAGCATGTACGGCGCCTTCGGCACCCCGATCGCCCTGCTGCTGTGGATCAACTTCACCGCGAAGCTGCTGGTGTACTGCGCCTCCTGGACAGCTACGGAGGGGGAGGGACGCGGCGAGGCCGGGGAACTCAAGGTGCCGGGCGACCCGGAGCGGCCAGAGGGACGGGAAGGGCCGGAGGGACGGGAAGGGCCGGAGGGACGGGAAGGGCCGGAGGGACGGGAAGGGCCGGAGGGGCCAGAGGGGCGGCAGGAGCGGGAGACACCCGACGGATCGGAGGCACCGGAGCGGCCGGAGGGACCGGAGCGGCCCCGGGCGGCGTGACACCGGGCCGCCCTCAGCCCGGCCCCGGCCGCCGGACCAGGCCGCCTTCCCCCGCTTCCCGGCGCCTGCCGCCATGGCTTGCGGCGTCTGCGGTCAATTCCGGGGCCGACGACCCCGCAGCCGCTCCGGCAGCGGCCGGCGGCGGTGCACCACGTACGCCACGATGCCCAGCAGCGCCAGCACGCCGCCGGTGATACCCAGCGCGGTCCAGGTGCCGCCCGCGCTGCCGGAGCTGTTCAGCGCGGCCTGGGTGCTCTCGTTCGCGCCCTTGCCCTTGCCCTTGGCGCTCACGGCGCCGGTGCCGTCGTCCTCGCTCCTGGGACCGACGAGCCGGCCGACCGGGTCCACCTTGTCGGCCGCCGCGAAGCCCCAGTCGAGAAGCTTGGCGGCCTCCCGGTAGCCCTCGTTGTGCTCCCGCTTCTCCGGGTGCATGACGGTCACGAGAAGCTTGCGGTCCCCGCGCTGGGCGACGCCGGTGAAGGTGGAGCCGGCATTGGTGGTCGAGCCGTTCTTCACCCCCGCGATACCCGGGTACGGCTTCATGTCGAAATCGCCGCTGAGCAGCCGGTTGGTGTTCTGGATGCCGAACGAGGCCCGCTTGCCGTTCTTGCCCTTGTCGCCGGGGAACTGCGCGCTCGCCGTCGAGCAGTACTCGCGGAAGTCGGCGTTCCGCAGTCCCGAGCGGGCGAACAGGCTCAGGTCGTACGCGCTGGAGACCTGGCCGGGCGCGTCATAGCCGTCCGGGGTCACGACATGGGTGTCGGTGGCGTTCAGCTCCTTGGCGTGCTGCTGCATCTGCGCGACGGTGGCCGCGGTCCCGCCGTTCATCGCCGACAGGGTGTGCACCGCGTCGTTGCCGGACCGCAGGAAGACACCCAGCCACAGGTCATGGACCGAATAGCTCAGGTTCTCCTTTATCCCGACCAGGCTGCTGCCGACGCCCATCCCGGCGAGGTCGGCGGGCTTGACCGTGTGCTTCTGGTTCTTGGGGAACTTCGGCAGCACCGTGTCGGCGAACAGCATCTTCAGTGTGCTGGCCGGGGCGAGCTGCCAGTGCGGGTTCTTGGCGGCCAGCACCTTGCCGGACGCGGCGTCGGACACGATCCAGGAGCGGGCCGTCAGCGTGTCCGTGCCGGGCAGCTGCGGGGCGCCGGGCTTCGGCGCCACCTGGACGCCGGGCGCGCCCAGCCGCTCCCCGCCGATCTGCGACATCTTCGCCGGCGGCGCGGGAGCCTTGGGGTCGGCGTACGCGGTGCCGGCCAGCAGCGGGGACGCCAGCAGTCCGGAGGCGGCCAGTGCGGTGGCGGTGCGCAGGGGGAAGCCGTTGCGCACCACGCGCCCGGCGCTGCCGGTCGCGGCCGGGGCAGCCGATGCTGCCGAGGCCGCCGATGCGGTCGGGGCGGTCGGGGCGGTGGAAGCCGTGGAAGCACAGGAGATCGTCGGCACGTCGGTGAACGTACCCGCCTTTGCCCGGGACTCCGACAGCACCCCACGGAAGAGTGCCCCTGCCGCCCGCCGGATGGAGCCGCTGCCCATACTGGACCTCATGAAGCTCTCTCGCCCCGTGTCCTGGTTCCTGCTCGCCTTCGGGGTGTGGAGCTGGTTCATCTGGATCACTTTCGTCAAAAACCTCTGGAAGGACGGGAGCGGCCTCGCCTTCGACGCTGCGGGTGACCCGACCGCCTACTTCTGGGTTCATCTGCTGCTCGCGGTGGCTTCCTTTCTTTTGGGGACGGCGATTGGCGTGATCGGGTTCCGCGGAGTACGGGCCCTGCGCCGCGAGGCCGCACAGGGCACGCCCGACCGGCCCGCCGCTCCCTCCTCGTCCGCCTCCTGAACCACGGGCACGGGGAGACGCCGTGATCTTCGCCCTGATCGTGCTCCCGGTGCTCGGACTGTTCTTCGGCGTGCACCGCTATCTGTGGTGCCGGCTCGTCCGCGACACCACCACACCGGGCAGCCGCCCCCGCCGTACGGGCACCGCCGCCGCCTTCGTCCTCCCCCTGACCGCCCTCGCCGCCCTGCTGTCCGGCCGGGCCGGCGCCCCCTTCCCCATCCAGCAGGCACTGGCCTGGCCCGGCTACCTCTGGCTGGCCCTGGTGCTCTATCTCACTCTGGCGCTACTGGCGGGGGAACTGGTCCGGGCGGCGGGATCACGGGCCGTGCGGCTACGGGCGCTCCGCTATCGCGAGCAGGCCGGCGACGCGCCGCCTCGCGGGCATCAACGACCTCGCGGGGGAGCGCGCGCGGGCGAGTCCGGACTACGAAATCGACTCTCGGTGGCCGCGCCACCGCCCGCCCCGTCGTCCTTCCGGCGCACCAGCCCGTGACCCTCCACGAAACCGTCCGCCACGGCGCGGATCTCCAGCTCTCCGGCCATACCCACGGCGGTCAGACGTGGCCGTCACCCATTTCGCCGCGGCCACCCATCCCACCGTCGCGGGCCTGGCGCGGTACGGCGGTACCCAGCTGTATGTCACCCGCTGCATGTCACCCGCTGCGCGGGGGCTGGGGGCGCCGGTCTGAGCGAGGGCGCCACCGGATGTCACGATCGTCGAGCCGGCTTCGACACGGGATGTAGTTCGGGGGACTCGAGGATTCTCGGCGCCATTGGGGCGACCCGGAAGGGGCGAACGGGCTGCCGCTCCGGGATTGGGTAACGGACTGTCTACGAAGTGCGGTCGCATGCCACCTCGGATCGGCCGGATCACGACTTACGATCTTGCTATTTGGGCCGCCAACTCCGTAATCTTTATTGGCTTTACGCTGCCCTTCGCCCCTCGCCGTGGCGGTGCCGGACAGGACGCCGAGGCGAGTGGGGCGACGGGGTCCAGCTTGGTGCGCGCATTACGGGGAGAGTGGTCATGGGCAAGCATTTCAAGGTTGATCTGGACGAGCTGGACGGCGTCGTGCGCCAGCTCAGGCACCTTCAGGGCGATATGGCTGAAACCGGCCAGACGGTGGAGTACGGCACGAACATCCCGCAGTCGGCATTCGGGATCAACTTCGGCGAGGCGGAGGAAGTCTCCCACGCCCATGACCGCATGCAGACGTACCTGAAAGACGTCGTCAAGGCGCTCCAGGACCTCACCCACAAGTTCGGCGAGAAGACAGAGGCAAGCCGCGGTGCCTACGAGGACCAGGATCACGAGACCAAGGTCTCGATGAACGGCTGACCTTCCACGGCGGCGCAGGGATGAGGACGAGCGGGATGACGATGAAGGGGGGGCGTTGTGGTTAGCGCCATGGAGGAGCGCGAGAGTGCTCAGGCGATGGAGAAGCAGCGGAAGGAGGAGGAGCAGCGCAAGGCGCATGAGCGGGAAAACAAGCTGAAGTCGTTCAAGAGCGAGCGCTTGACCCCGCACTCCCCTTCCGACTTCCATCACCACGGCATCGACGCGCTCCGGAAGATGATCGCGAACGCCAGACCCGAGACGCTCGAGACCGCCGGCGACCACTGGCGCAAGTCCGCCGATCTGCTCGGTGGGCAGGACGGGCACGGTGGCATCCGTAAGAAGTTCATGGATGCCGTCGATCACGCGACGGCGCACTGGGAGGGCTCGGCGGCCGACGCGTTCCGCAAGGAAGCCGTCAAGGTGCTGGGCAAGATCGACAGGACGTACCGGCACGCCCGGAGGACCGAGACGTCGCTGATCGGCTCGCGTGAGTCGGGCCCGCAAATCGGCCTCGCCCACACCCTTCGCCAGGCCAAGAATTCCATGTCGAAGATCCATGACCCGAGCAACTGGGACAGCTTCAAGGACGACAGCGGCGACGACGCCCAGTTCCACCGGGACATGGCCAACCCGAACATGGACGCCCGCCAGGCGCTGGAGCTCAACCGGGACAAGCTGTCCCTGAGCAAGGAGCGCCAGGTCGAGGCGGTCATTGTGATGGATGAGCTGGCATACCACTACACCAGCCGCACACAGGACTTCGGGGACAGTGCCGACGACGGCCTCCACGGTGACTGGCCGAAGGAACCCTCCAATACTCCGCCGCCGCCCCCGGTGCGTATGCCCGATACGAGAGACAGGTTTCACCCGGACCCGTCCTCGGCCTCGATCACACCGCACGCACGCAAGGGCATAGGCGGCGGAGCCGTTCCGCCAGGTTTCGACGGCCCCAAGATCAGCCGACCGGACCTGCCGGTCCACACCGGGCTCGACAGCGTGGAGGGCAGCACCATGAACCCGCCCTCGGTTTCCGGTGGATACCCCAGTGGCCCGTCCGGTGGCGGACATGGCGTGGTCGGCGGTCCGGGCGGCGGTTCGGGCGGCGGCGTGATGCCGCCGGGCCCTTTGGGCATCCCCGGGGGTGCCGTGCGGCCCGGCGGCGGGCGTGGTGCGCCTGGTGCCGGAGGTATGCGCGGAGGCACGCCGGGCGCGGGCGGCACAGGCGGCGCCAAGGGCGGCAAGCCGGGCGCGGTCGGACGCAGCGGTGCGCAGGCACGTACACGTGGCGGCATGGCCGGCAAGCCGGGGGGCCCCGCCGGTGGCGCCAAGCAGGGCGGCTCGGGTCTGCACCGCAGCCGTGGCGGCAAGCAGGCAGGCATGGGCGCCCCCGGAGCCAAGGGCAAGGACAAGAAGGAGAAGGAGCGCACCACTGGTCAGCGCCCCGACTACCTGGTCGAGGACGAAGAGACGTGGACGCCGCAACGCAATGTGGTGCCCCGCGTCATCGAGTAGGACACCGGCATCGTCGTACGGCCGTTGGTAAGGAGTGGCCCCGCGCCCGAGGGTGCGGGGCTTCTCTTCGGATGGAACACTGCCGCCCGGACAGCACAGCGAGAAGGAGCCAAGCATGAGGGTCACCCGAACACTGCGCGCGACGGTGGGTGCCGCGCTGACCGGCGCGTTGCTCATCACCGCGAGTGGTACCGCCTCCGCAGATCAAACACGCAAGGATCTGTGGCCGTTGGAGGCGTTCGGGGCCGAGCAGCTGTGGAAGGAGGCCACCGGAAAGGGCGTGACGGTGGCCGTGCTCGACAATGGCTTCCGGGAGACCCATCAGGACCTGAAGGGGCAGTTCCTCCCCGGGCCGGACTTCGGGAAGGCAGTGACGGAAGAGGCGGGCAAACACCTCGAGTCGGGCGAAGACATTCGCGACCACGGCACCAGTATGGCTTCGATCATCGCGGGCCACGGACACGGTCCGGGCGGTTCAGAGGGCGTCAAGGGGCTCGCGCCTGGCGCCAAACTGCTCCCTGTTCCGGTGTACAAGAGCAACGGGCAGGCCACCCGCTGGGCTGCGGACCACGGTGCTGACGTCATCAACATGTCTTTCGGTGGAGACGCATCGGGTGACGACTGCGATTCCATCAGCTACGCCATTTCAAAGGGTGCCGTGGTCGTGGCCTCCGTGGGAAATGAGGCCCTCAGCGACAAGAGGTATCCGGTGGGCTGCCCCGGAGTGATCGGCGTCGGTGCAGTCGATGAATACGGCAAGTCGGCCGACTTCAACAACTACAACTCCGACACGGACCTGCTCGCGCCCGGCGTGAAGATTCCCTCAGCTACGGCCAAGAGCGACTCGGACTACCAGACCAGGCAAGGCAGCTCCCAGGCCGCCGCCTACGTCTCCGCCGCAGTCGCCCTCCTCAAGGAGAAGTACCCCGACCTCACTCCCGGTCAGATCGCCAACCGACTGGTGAAGACGGCCGGACTGCCCAAGGACCAGCAGGGTCTCAAGCTCCCGGATGCGCACTACGGCTACGGCTTCATCCAGCCCGGCCCCGCCTTGCGGAAGAATATCCCCGCGGGCCCCAAGGAGGGCCCGCTGCCGATGCCGAACGGCAAGGCCTCATCGAAGCTGGACGCCGGCGCGCCCGACGCCGACCCGCCGATGGGCGGCAAGGAGGCGTTGAATACGACTCTGCTCTACGGCGGCATCGGCGTTGGCGTTCTGGTGGTCGTCGGGGCCGTTGTCGCCATCGTCCTGGTGTCCCGTCGCCGCAAGAACGCCGGCGGTCAGAATTGGGGCTGAGGGGCTGCCGCAGCCAGAGGGTTGATCGCGCCGGGTAATCGAGATCAATCAGTGAACAGCGCAGGGAGAATTCGGACATGGGGGACCGCTTCAAGGCGGACGTGGATCAATTGGGGCAATTCCTCAAAGCCCTTGAGGGCTGCGTCAAGGAGCTCAACGAGGCCCGGATGGCGCTGTCACATGTCCGTGCCGATCAGATAGGCACGGAAGAGCTCGACGAGGCGTGTGACGGTTTCCAAGAACGCTGGAAATACGGGTCCGAACAGACCAAGAAGATGGTCGACGCCATCAGCAAGGGCGTGAAGGCCAACAAGCAGAACTACGAAGAAGTCGAAGAGGCCTTGGAGAAGACGCTCAAGGCGATCGCGAGCAAAGCCACGAGCGGTCACGGGGGTTCGAAGTAGTGGCCACGAACCCTTATGCACACCTCGGCTGGAACCCCGTACCCGGCGTTCCCGGTGAGGTCGGTGCGCTGCAGCGCAAGGTCGCCTCGGCGGCGACGGCACTGCGAAACTGCCACGGCCAGATCGAGAAGCTGATCGGTGAGAGCAGTTACTGGCAGGGTGACGCGGCAGATGCGTTCCGGGACGCGATCGACGGTGAGCTGCCGACGTACGTCAAGAATGCCGCCCGTTCGCTGGAGAAGGCATCGTCCCAGCTGAAGATCTGGGACGAGCATCTGTCGGCCAATCGTGATCTGGCGCAGAAGTACGACGATGCCGCCGCCGAGAAGAAGGCGGCGGCGGAGAGCGCCAAGGCGCATCACGCACAGGCTCAGCGCCACCCGGATCTCAAGCTCGCCGACCAGGAATTTCCCACGCAGGCCGATGCCGACGCCGCAACGGCGCGGCTGCGAGCCGCGGAACGCAGCCTGAACGAGGCAACTACCCATCTGAACCATGCCAATCAGGCGTACAGCGATGTCATCACCAAGGCACACACCCTGGAAACCACGCATGGTGACCAGGCGCGCACGGTGGCCAAGGAACTGGACGGCGCCACCGACAAACTGGCGCCGAAGGAGCCCGGTTGGCTGAGCAAGGCTGTCAATGCGATCGGGGAGGCGCTCGCGGCAGTTGCCGGGTTCCTCTACGAGCATGCGGGGACCATCGGCGCCATCGCGGGGATGCTGGCCCTTTTCCCTACGCCGTTCGCCCCGCTCTTCGCGGGTATCGCAGTGGTGGCGAGTGCCGCATCGATGAGCAAGAACCTCTCCGATCCGAAGTTCCTGGATGCCTTGATGTTCCAGGGAAGCGGCATGGAGATCTTCTCCGCGTGGGCCTCCATGGCTGGGGACTTCGTTGGCATGGTCCCGGGAGGACAGGCGTTGTCTGCCGCAGGGCGAGAAGTCGCGGGGGGTTTGAGACTGGCAGGCCGGCTGGGAGTGAGCGTGTCGAACACCGAAAAGGGGGCGGCATTCTTCAGAGAAATCGTCCCGGCCTTCAAAACGAGTGCTGCCAGTGAAGTCACCAAGGCTTGGGATTCGGCTCGTGAAACCGTTGGCGGCTCGGCCAAAATGATGGGCGCCATCAGCGCCGGTGGCTTGAACGTCGGCGCGAACATGATGTCGTCCATGGAGAGCTTGGGCGTTCTTCCGGAGGAAGGGGCGGGCCACAACTTCGCGGAGAGCACCAAGGCCGCCGCCACAGCCCATGACATCGCAGGCTTGATCGGTTGGCTGTGAGGCGCGTTGATGCACTTCCTGAAAGGTGAATGCGGCAGTGGCTGATGTCTGGAAAGAGCCGACGAGCGGTCAGATCCGGCCTACTGGTACGGACTTCCGCACGGCTACCTGCCGTTGGACCTCGACCCTCCGGTCGACCAGCTCAGGGCGTTGGTAAACCTCGTACTCGGGCTTCCTGAGGAGGCCAGGGACCAGGCGGAGCGGGTGCTCCGGTTCTATGCCAGCGTGGTGACGACGCTGAATTCCCATAATGTCCAAGGGTGCGCCATCGGTTTGCATCCGGATGACGAGGGCGGTTTTGCCTCCTCCGTTCTGACGTTTTCCACCGTGGCCGCTCCGGGCGTGAACGCAGCCCTGGTGCTGGCCAATATGGCGGTGGCGGCCGCCGAGACCCCGGACAAGGACGTCCAGCCGCTGGATCTGCCGTGCGGTACGGGCTTCCTTGCTGCCGAGACCCGGCGCACAGTCGCGCCGGGCAGGCGCCCCGAGGAGGACGGAAGTCTTCAAGAGGAGCCGGTCTGGCAGGGCACGATAGCGGTAACGGGGCCAGGGGCCTCCGACATCGTCGTGGTGCAGTTGGTCACTCCTGCTCTGGAACTGGCCGACGAGTACCGGGATGTACTTGTGGGTGTCGGGCATTCGGTGTCGTTCTTCGACCCGTCGCTTGCTGAAAAGACGGAGGGGGCTGGAACCCTGGGGCCAGGGGGAGCAGCCGACACGTCGAAGAACCCATTTGGATAGTCTCCTACCGACCCAGAAAGAGGATGCTATGGGGCACGACGCGCATACTCCGGCACCGCCGGAAGCTCCGGACCTCGCGCAGGTACTGAAAGCCAATCGCCTCGCCCTGGCCCGGCTCATGACCGTGCGTTTGCTGATCGGCGTGGTTCTTGTGGCAGTCTCTGTGATGTTGCTCCGCGTGACAGGGTCTCACTCGTTCTTCCTTGCTTTGCCCATTCCTGCCGGTGTGGGCGTACTCATCATGACGGTGTGGCGCGCTCTTTACGGAATCCGGGTCTTCCAGTGCGAGAAAGTGCTCCGTCACTACCCGCTGGAGTTCCATCCCCGGGTGCTCATGAAGCGTGCAAAGTGGACTCAGTACGGCGACGTCCATCAGATCCGCGTGACGACGCGAGGGCAGCACGGGGCGCCGCTGATGCTGGCGATCAATGCGGCGGGACGTCGGCGTTGGCCGGAAGAGGCGGAAGAAGGCGCGTGGTTGGCGGGTGACCTGCCCTTCGGCGGTGTCCTGGTGGTGCCGGGGAGTAACGCCATGCTGTTCCTGAAGCCGGCGGATTGGGACAAGACCGCGCGCAAACGGGAGGAGGCCGGCGTGGAGCGGAACGCAAGGGCACAGCAGGCCGGGCTGCACCGGATGACCAACCGGTCGTGGATGATGAGGATTGGTGCGTGAGGCGGCGCCGAGGCCGGTCCGGGGACGCCGCCCGGAAAGTGCCCTTCCCGTCCCGTCCCGCCCGGAGATAAATGAGGCGACGGCCCCCGGGGCGCGCTGTTAGCTTCGGGCGTCATGGACCCCGTAGGTGAAAAAGCAATACGTGCCTCGTTCGTCAATTGCTCGAAGGGCGAGGCGGGCAGAATCCATCTGCCCAAGGGACTGGACGAACTCCCTTGGAGTGACCTGGACTTCCTGGGATGGCGTGATCCGGGGGCTCCGGACCGGAGTTACCTGATTGCCCCGCGGGGTGACGGGCTGATCGGTGTGACGCTGCGGGTGCCGCAAGGCGTGCGCCGGAGCTTCACGAAGACGACGGTGTGTTCGGTCTGTGTGACCGGGCATCCGGGATCCGGCGTCAGCCTGCTCGCCGCGCGCCGGGCCGGTTCCTTGGGGCGGCAGGGCAACACCGTCGGGACGTATCTGTGCGCCGACCTTGCCTGCTCCCTCTACGTCCGGGGGCGCAAGCGGTCCCAGCTCGCCGGGCGGCATGAGGAGACGCTGCCGCTGGAGGAGCGGATCGCCCGCACCGTACGGAACCTGGACGCCTTCCTGGACAAGGTCCTTGAGGGCGAGTGAGCAGTGCGGCGGTAGCGGGCCTGGAGCGCCGCGGGCGGAATCGGGGGCGCAGGGGGAGCGGGCAGCCGCTCCCCCTTTCCCTTGGGCTCGGTAGAGCGAGCGCGCCCATGCCGCAGGGCCCCGCCTCCGGGATACGGAGGCGAGGCCCTGCGGGACGTACCGGCACTGCTCGGCGGCCGGGTCGGAACCCGGACCGCCGTCAGGCGCCGGGCACCAGGCGCCGGGCACCAGGCGCCGGCCGGCAGGCGCCAGAGGGTGTCAGAACCGCCGCGTGATCAGCGCCCGCTTGACTTCCTGGATGGCCTTGGTGACCTCGATACCGCGCGGGCAGGCGTCCGTGCAGTTGAAGGTCGTCCGGCAGCGCCAGACGCCGTCCTTGTCGTTGAGGATTTCGAGCCGCTGCTCGCCGCCCTCGTCGCGCGAGTCGAAGATGAAGCGGTGCGCGTTGACGATCGCCGCCGGGCCGAAGTACTGGCCGTCGTTCCAGAACACCGGGCACGAGGACGTGCAGGCGGCGCACAGGATGCACTTGGTGGTGTCGTCGAAGCGCTCGCGGTCCTCGGCGGACTGCCGGCGCTCACGGGTCGGCTCGTTGCCGGTCGTGATGAGGAAGGGCATCACATCGCGGTAGGCCTGGAAGAAGGGCTCCATGTCGACGACAAGGTCCTTCAGCACGGTCAGGCCCTTGATGGCCTCGACCGTGATCGGCTTCTCCGGGTTGATGTCCTTGATCAGCGTCTTGCAGGCGAGACGGTTGCGGCCGTTGATCCGCATGGCGTCCGAGCCGCAGATGCCGTGGGCGCAGGAACGGCGGAAGGTCAGCGTCCCGTCCAGCTCCCACTTGATCTTGTGGAGGGCGTCCAGGACGCGCTCCTTCGGGTCGATCTCCAGCTGGAAGTCCTCCCAGCCGGCGTCCTCCGAGACCTCCGGGTTGAACCGGCGGATCCGGAAGGTGACCGTGATCAGATGCGAAGCGCCGTCCTCGGCCGCGTCCAGCGCCGCGGAGTGCTTGTCGAGAGTCGGGGTGCTCATCAGTACTTACGCTCCATCGGCTGGTAGCGGGTCTGCACGACCGGCTTGTAGTCGAGGCGGATCGACTCGGTGCCGTCTGCGCCCACCTCGCGGTACGCCATGGTGTGCCGCATGAAGTTGACGTCGTCGCGGGTGGGGTAGTCCTCGCGGTAGTGACCGCCGCGGGACTCCTTGCGGGCCAGCGCGGACACCGCCATCACCTCGGCCAGGTCGAGCAGGTTGCCCAGCTCGACGGCCTCCAGCAGGTCGGTGTTGAACCGCTTGCCCTTGTCCTGGATGGACACGTTCAGGTAGCGCTTGCGCAGCTCGCCGATCTTCTCGACCGCGGTCTTGATCGTCTGCTCGGTGCGGAACACCATCACATTGGCGTCCATGCACTCCTGGAGCTCCTTGCGGATCTCGGTGACCCGCTCGCTGCCGGTGGAGTTGCGCAGCCGCTCGACCTGGTCGATGACCTGCTGCGCCGGGTTCTCGGGGAGCTCGACGAAGTCGGCGTCCGCGGAGTACTCGGCGGCGGCGATACCGGCCCGGCGCCCGAAGACGTTGATGTCCAGGAGCGAGTTGGTGCCCAGGCGGTTGGCGCCGTGCACGGAGACACAGGCCACCTCGCCGGCCGCGTACAGGCCCGGTACGACGGTGGTGTTGTCCGCCAGGACCTCACCCTCGACGTTCGTCGGGATGCCGCCCATGGCGTAGTGCGCGGTCGGCTGGATCGGGATCGGGTCCGTGTAGGGCTCGATACCGAGGTAGGTCCGCGCGAACTCGGTGATGTCCGGGAGCTTGGCGTCCAGCTGCTCCGGCGGCAGGTGGGTCAGGTCCAGGTAGACGTGGTCGCCGTCGGGACCGCAGCCGCGGCCCTCGCGGATCTCCGTGTAGATGGAGCGCGAGACGACGTCACGCGAGGCGAGGTCCTTCATGACGGGCGCGTACTTCTCCATGAAGCGCTCGCCGTCCTTGTTGCGGAGGATGCCGCCCTCACCACGGGCGCCCTCCGTCAGCAGGATGCCCATGCGCCAGATGCCCGTCGGGTGGAACTGGAAGAACTCCATGTCCTCCAGCGGCAGCCCGCGGCGGTAGGCCGCGGCCTGGCCGTCACCGGTCAGGGTGTGCGCGTTGGACGTCACCTTGAAGAACTTGCCGGTGCCGCCGGACGCGAAGATGATCGACTTCGCCTGGAAGACGTGGATCTCGCCGGTGGCCAGCTCGTACGCGACGACGCCCGCGGACTTCTGGACGCCGTCGACGTCCTGGAGCAGCAGGTCGAGCACGTAGAACTCGTTGTAGAACTCCACGCCCTCCTTGACGCAGTTCTGGTACAGCGTCTGGAGGATCATGTGGCCGGTGCGGTCCGAGGCGTAGCAGGACCGGCGGACCGGGGCCTCACCGTGGTTACGGGAGTGACCGCCGAAGCGGCGCTGGTCGATCGTGCCGTCCGGCGTGCGGTTGAACGGCAGGCCCATCTTCTCCAGGTCGAGGACCGAGTCGATGGCCTCCTTCGCCAGGATCTCGGCGGCGTCCTGGTCGACCAGGTAGTCGCCACCCTTGATCGTGTCGAAGGTGTGCCACTCCCAGTTGTCCTCCTCGACGTTCGCGAGGGCGGCGGCCATACCGCCCTGGGCGGCGCCGGTGTGGGAGCGGGTCGGGTAGAGCTTCGTCAGGACCGCGGTGCGGCTGCGCTTGGTCGACTCGATGGCCGCACGCATGCCCGCGCCACCGGCGCCGACGATGACGGTGTCGTACTTGTGGATCTTCATGGTTCCAGTCAGCCCCGGCCTTAGGAGATGTTCGGGTCGAAGGTGAAGATCACCAGCGTGCCCAGAAGGACGGTGAACACCGTCGCGGTGTACAGCAGCATCTTCAGCCAGAAGCGGGTGTTGTCCCGCTGCGCGTAGTCGTTGATGACCGTACGCAGGCCGTTGGCGCCGTGCAGCATGGCCAGCCACAGCATCAGCAGGTCCCAGACCTGCCAGAACGGGGAGGCCCAGCGGCCGGCCACGAACGCGAAGCCGATCTTGGAGACGCCGCCGTCCAGCACCAGCTGGATCAGCAGGTGACCCAGGACCAGGACGACCAGCACGATGCCGGACAGCCGCATGAACAGCCAGGCCTGCATCTCGAAGTTGCCGCGGGAGGCGCTCCCGGTCTTCTTGGTGCGCTTGCGGGGCGGCTCGATGACGGGCGCGGGATTGTCCACGTCGTAGAGCGAGACGCTGTCGGGCGCGCCCGCCGCGGTAGCACCTGCGGAGGTGGTTTCAGCAGACATCTCGCGTCAGCTCCCGAACAGCGTGCGCAGGGTGTGCTGCAGCACGGGGTAGAAGGCACCGGCCATCAGCACGACCCAGACACCGACAACGGTCCACAGCATCTGCTTCTGGTACTTCGGGCCCTTCGACCAGAAGTCCACGGCGATGACCCGCAGGCCGTTGAGCGCGTGGAAGAGGATGGCGGCCACCAGGCCGTACTCCATCACATTGACGATCGGCGTCTTGTAAGTCGCAACGACGTTGTCGTACGCCTCGGGGGAGACGCGTACGAGAGCGGTGTCGAGGACGTGAACGAACAGGAAGAAGAAGATGAGGACGCCGGTGACTCGATGAGCCACCCAGGACCACATGCCTTCCCGGCCGCGGTACAGCGTTCCAGCCGGCACGGAAAAACCCTCCGGGAGCGGGGATTAGGGCCAGCCGGCTTCTCTGTCGGTCGGGCCCGGCCGGGTACGGTCCACCGGCCCTGGCCATCGTAGCGACGTGCTGTCGGATCCTTGCGCCGGGGTCCTTAGGTGTGATCAAACAGGCACCAACGGGCTATCCCGCAGGTGCGAAACGGGATCTGCCGGCCATAAGGCGCATTTCCGTTATGGTCCGGAGCTGATCAGCCGCGTCAGCCGGCCACGGGCCAGCCGGCGCAGCTCTTCCGCGGCGACCGCCCGCTCCTCGTCCCGTTCATGGCCCAGCCGGGTGCGGATACCGGACAGCACCTGGTCGAGCAGTTCGTCGTCGCGGTAGCCGTCCAGGCAGATGACGAAGACATGACGAAAGCGCCGCTCGTACTCGGCATGCGCGGCACGCAGTGCGGTGTGGGCGGCGAGCGTGCCGGGCCCGCGGGCGCCGACGAGCGGCTGCGGCGAGAGGGACTCCTCGGCGAGCGCCTGTTCCAGTTCGGCGGGCGTCAGGTCGTAAGAGGCCTCGTCGGCGGCGGCGAGCAGGGACTCCGGATCCGGGTACGGGCGGTGTGCGGCAACCCGCTCGGCCCAGCGGCGGCTGCCGCAGCAGCTGAGCAGCGCGGTCAGGGTGTCGTCCCGGGTGAGGGCGTTGAAGCGCCTGAGTCCGAGGTCCTCGCGGCGGGGGTGGGGCAGGGCGCCGCCGAGGGCCCGTGGAGATATGCCGCACCACGGGGGCTGCGGAGGGCGCAGCGTCGTCGGCCGGGCGGCCGGGGTGTCACCGGACAGCGTGGGCTCCTCGGACGGATGCGAAGGGAACGTTTCGACGGGTGCGGGACGGGCGGCTGACGGAAGCTGGGGGGAAGCGGACCGAAGCCGGGACGCGTGGGAAGCGGCGGCGGGTGTGGTGGTGGTGCGTATGACACGACACCCCAGCGGTTTCGGAAAGCCCTGTGAAGGGGGTGACTGGAACCGCCACGCTAACGACGCTTGTCGTTCAGTGTCCGACGGATGCGCGAATTTCACCCGGATGGGAGAGCTTTCGCGCGTTCGGTGGACGACCGGCTCCGCACACCTGGCAATGCCTTCGCCCCGAAAAGTGAGGATTGCACGATGTCGAATCCGATGCGGCCGCCGCGCGCCCCGCGGCCCTCGGCCTCCCTGCGCCCCCTGACAAGGCCCAGGACACGGACGGGCCCGGCGGCCCGGTCCGCCCTTCCGGCCGCGGCGCTGGCCGGGGCACTGCTGCTCGCCGGCTGCTCCGGCACCGCGGACACCGAACCGCCCGGGAGCACCAGCGCCAAGATGAACCCCTCGTCCGCCGCCACTCCCACTTGGGCCCCGGTCACCGGATCACCGCAGGTCATCCCGGCCGTCCGCGACTTCCGCCGGGCCGACGGGCGCGGCTGGCGCCCGTCCAAGGCGGCCCGTGTGGTGGTGCCGGCCGGCGAGCGGAGCAATGTCGCCGACGAGGCCCAGCGGATGGCCAACGACCTCGGCCTCGCCATCGTCTACGGCGACCAGACGGTACGGCCCGGCGACATCGAGGTGAAGCTCACGGGCAACAACAGCGACAACAACGTCCCCGTCCAGAGCGCCGCCGACGAGGCCTACACCTTGACCGCCGGCGGCACCAAACTCACTCTCACGGCCCCCACCGACGCCGGAATCTTCTACGGCACCCGCACCGTCAAGCAGGCCGTACGCGCCGCCGGCGGACTTCCCGAGGGCACCATCCAGGACCGGCCGGACCGTCCGCAGCGCGGCATGTCGCTGGACAACGCCCGCAAGCCGTTCAGCCAGGACTGGATCGAGGCCCGGCTGAGGGAGATTGCCGACCTCAAGCTCAACCAGTTCCAGCTGCACTTCTCCGACGACCAGGGCTTCCGTATCCAGAGCGACACCCACCCCGAGATCGTCTCCGCCGACCATCTCACCAAGGCCCAGGTCCGCCAGATCATCGCGCTGGCGCGCACCCTGCATATCTCCGTCGTCCCGGAGCTGGACTCGCCCGGCCACCTGGGCGCCGTACTGGACCACTATCCCGATCTGACGCTGCGCAACGCCCAGGGCCGGCCGGTCCATGGCGCGATCGATATCTCCAACCCCAAGTCGGCCCCCCTGATCGACTCGCTGCTGCGGGAATTCAGCGACCTGTTCACCAACCCCAAGGGCGCCCCGGCGTACTGGCATCTGGGCGGCGACGAGTACCAGGCCCTGATGTCGTCCTCGCCGTCCACCTCGTATCCGCAGCTCGCGCGGGCCGCGCGGCAGAAGTACGGGTCGGGCGGCACCATCGAGGACCTGACGACCGGCTGGCTCAACGACCGGCAGAAGACGGTGGAGGCCAGGGGCAAGAACCGCGTCGAGGCCTGGAACGACGGATTCTTCGCCGGCGGGGTCGTGACCGCCAGCAAGAACCGGATGGTCGCCTACTGGACCGGCAAGGAGATCGGCAAGCGGGACCCCGCGGAATTCCTGCGCGAGGGGCGCAACGTCATGAACTTCAACGACGAGTACCTCTACTACGTGCTCGGCGAGCCCAACCAGTTCACCTATCCGACCGGTCAGCGGATCTACGAGAGCTGGACCCCGCGGGTGATCCGCGGCACCCGGCCGGTGGCGGTGCCCGCGGGCATGACGGGCCCGGACCGCATTCCCGGGGCGCGCTTCGCGATCTGGTGCGACCGGTCCCAGGCGCAGACCACACAGCAGGTGGCCGCCGGAATCCGGCTGCCGCTGGCGGCGCTGGCGCAGAAGACCTGGGACCCGCGGACGCCCGCCCTGTCCTGGACGGACTTCACGGCGCTGGCCAACCGCGTGGGAGTGACGACCCGGTAAGAAACGGGTGGGAGAACGAGGACGGCCGGGGCCACCACCCCCGGCCCGACCGAGCTAGAAAGGGGCTCTGACCAGGCACTTTGTTGCCTGGGTGCACGTTCTCGATTACTGCCTGGATCGGCCCTCGTCTGAGTGCTTCTGACTGTTCCTGACCGCCGTTGGTCACGGGTTGGTCATGCGACCAACCGTCGGCTCGGCCGCTGGGAAGTGGTGAAGGCCGTCGTGCATCTGCCGAGCATCCCGCCGGATCCGTTGGGCTCCGTTGATTCAGGGGCGTATTCCAGTACGACGCATTTCGTCGAAGTAGACTTAGACGAATTTCGTCGCAGTCTAGGAGGGCGAGTGAAGAAGAGCTTGCCGGTCAAGCCGGACGACGTGGTCGACCGGGACCGGGAGTGGGATCTGCTCGCTGAGTTCCTCACTGATCCGGATCCGGCAATGCGGCTCGGCATCGTGTCGGGGAGGCGGCGGTATGGGAAGTCGTACCTTCTGCAGGCCCTGTCCGAGCAGGTCGGTGGCCTGTACGTCACAGCGGTCCGGGAGGAGGGGCGGCTGCCTGCGATCCAGCGGTTCAGTGACGCGGTCGCTGCCCATGCCGGCCTGCGGCCAGGGAGTCTGCGTCTGACCGACTGGCGTGACGTGCTGTCCAATGCCCTTGATGTGACCGCCCGTTCGTCGCACCCGTTCCTGGTGATCGACGAGTTGCCGTACTTGCTCCAGCACTCGCCTGAAATCCCGGGGCTGCTGCAACAGCTCTACGACGAACGTCAGCGGGGCACCCGGCCGGGTGCCGGGCCGGGGCCGCGGCTGATCCTGTGCGGCTCCGCGATGAGCGTGATGCACGAACTGCTTTCGGGGACCAAGCCGCTGCGGGGTCGGGCCGTGGTTGATCTACGGCTGGGCGCCTTCGACTATCGTGAGAGCCGGGCGTTCTGGCAGATCGCCGACCCGCTGACCGCGCTGAAGGTGCACGCGGTCTTGGGCGGCGCACCCGGCTACCGACCGGTGGCCGCACGGCCGCATCCGGACGACGGCTTCGACACCTGGCTCACCCGGACGCTGCTGGACCCGGGGCGGGCGGTGTACTCGCGTACGGAGACCGAGTACCTGCTGCGTGAGGACCCGAGGATCACGCAGCACACGCTGTACTACGACATCCTCACCGCGATCGCGCAGGGCGCCAGTACCCCGAGCAAGATCGGTGCCGCCCTGGAGCGCCCGCGCAACGCCGTCGCTCACCCGCTCGGAGTGCTGGAATCCACCGGATACGTCCGGCGGGAACAGGACATCCTCCGCTCCAGGCACCCCGTCATCACGCTCGCCGACCCCGTCATCCGCTTCAACCAGCTCATCACCGTCCCGCAGGCCGCCGCCGTGGAACAGGGATTCGCCGAGCAGGTGTGGCAGCAGGCCGCTCCGACCTTCAACTCCAAGATCCTCGGGCCGCACTTCGAGGACCTGGCTCGCGACTTCACCCGTAGTTACGCCCACACCTTGTTGCCCGGTGGACTGCCCGGCCCGGTCGGTACCACCGAGGTCGCCGACCAGGCCGCTCGGACGAAGCACGAGGTCGATGTCATCGCCCTGGCCGCCGGCGAGCGCCCGCAGGCTCCCCGCGCGAGGATCGCGCTGCTGGGCGAGGCCAAGGCGACCGCCGCCCGCCGTGGGACTGGTGACCTGGAGCGCCTGGAACGTATCCGTGCCCTGCTCGCGAATCAGGGGTACGACACCGCTGCCACCACGTTGGCCCTGTACTCCTTGCACGGCTTCTACCCCGACCTGGTCGACCTGGCCGACCGTCGTGACGATCTCCTCCTGGTAGATCTGCCCGCCCTTTACGGCGGCTGACACCAAGAGCGGCCAGGATCACGCCCGGTGGTCCTCAGGATGCCGGTCAGGTCAGTGCCGATGGTGGGCCACGAGAGAGAAGTGGGACCTACCTGAGCGGTTCCGCACCACGACTGGCGTCACAGCAAGGTCACGAACGATCTGGAAGCAGGTGAGAATCTCGTTGAGGTCTCGGTCAAGGTGAGACACCAGTCACCGGGCTACGCCATGGCCCAGCACGGCAAGCATCGAGTAGAAGGAGCCTGCAAGCCGGCGTCCGGGACGGCTCGGCGCATCGGGCTGGGGGTGATCGCATGAGGCATCGGGCCGGTTGGTCACGCTGGTCACCGACTCCGCGCAACATCCCTGGTCAGAGCGCTAGATGCGAAAGGACGGCCGGGGCCACCACCCCCCACAGGAGAGGCCCCGGCCGTCGTTCGCGAAGGGCCTGTGACGGCCCTCTATCCGATACAGCGCCAGACGGCGCGAAAGCGTCACACGGGGTACGGGCAGGGGTACGGCCAGTGGTCCGGACGCGGCCCCGGACAGGCCCGTCACGTGCGGATCCGCGCTGGTCGGCGCAGAGTTCAGGCCATGTGCCGCGGCGGGGGAAAGTTCTTCTCCCCGGGAGTCGGCAGAGGCGTCCGGGTGCGCACTCCGCCGGCGCGCCGGCCGCTCGGCGCTCCCTCGTTCCCGGCTCCGCCGCAGCGCGCAGTGCCCCCATCCCGGGTTCGGATCGTTCGCACACACGGGATACGGTCAGCGGGAAGATCCGGGTTACCGGAGGTTTCAGGCCAGCCGCGGCCGATGGCATGCGGCAGCCGTCCCGGTCCCCGGCGCCGTGCGGAGGGCGAGCCCGTCCGGACGGCGCAGGGAGCGGGGAAGCGAGGCCGGTGGCACGGCCGAGCGAAGCAGCAATGCAGCAAGGACCGGGCGGCGGACATTCCGCGTGCGACAGGATGGACCCGTGCGAGGGGACGACATTCAGCCGGACGACCGTCGGCTGACGGTGGCCGTGCAGGCGGCACAGGACGGTGACGAGGCGGCGTTCCGTACCGTCTACCGCGCCGTACATCCCCGGCTTTTGGGGTATGTGCGGACCTTGGTGAGCGAACCGGATGTGGAGGACGTCACCTCCGAAGCCTGGCTCCAGATCACCCGCGACCTCTCCCGCTTCCGCGGCGACGCCGACCGCTTCCGCGGCTGGGCCGCCCGTATCGCCCGCAACCGCGCCCTCGACCACATCAGGATGCGCGGCCGCCGCCCGGCGACCGGTGGCGACGAGAGCGAACTGGCCGACACCCCCGCCGCGTCCGACACCGCGGGCGAGGCGCTCGAAGCCCTGGGTACCGGCCGCACCATGCGGCTGATAGCCCGGCTGCCGCAGGACCAGGCCGAGGCCGTGGTGCTCCGGGTGGTGGTCGGGCTCGATGCCAAGAGCGCCGCGCAGGTGCTCGGCAAGCGGCCCGGCGCGGTGCGCACCGCCGCCCACCGCGGGCTGCGGCGGCTCGCCGAGCTGATCGGCGGGGAGCCGGACGGCAGCCACGACGGACCGGCGGACGGCAGCCACGACGAAGCTGTGGACGGCAGCCACGACGGACCCGGGGGCAGCGGGCGGGACGGCGGCGAGGGCGGCGCCGGCCAGGGAGAAGGAGCCCCCTCCGGCCGGCCCGGACGAGGCCCGCACGGAGGTGGTGGAATGGTGAACGGAGTGCCCGTCCAGGGCGGAAGACGTCGCGACGGCGTGGCGGAATCGTACGTACCAGGTGTGACGGAAACGGCCGCACGAACGCAGAAGGACATGTGATGGCCGACGACCGGTACGACTGGCTCGACAAGGACACCGCGGAGCGATTGCTGCGCGGTGAACAGGTCGGTGCCCGGCACGGCGACGGCGCACGTGAACTCGAACAGCTCCTGGAGGCCGCCGCCGCGGTCGCCGCCAAGACGCCCCAAACCGTCGAGCTGCCCGGCGAAGAGGCGGCCGTCGCCGCGTTCCGCCGGGCCGCCCGCAGCGGCTCCGGCGCCCGCAGCCGCACCGCAGGCGAACCGCTCACCGGCTTGGGCGGCGCACACACCGCGGGCCTCGCCGAGCGCACCCGGCTCGGCCGCCCCCTCCGGCGCGGCTTCGCCGTCGCCCTCGCCGCCTGCGCCATCGGCGGCGTCGCCGTCGCGGCCGGCACCGGCGTGCTGCCCACCCCGTTCCGGGGCGGCGACCCCGCACCCGCCTCCAGCGTCTCCGCCGTGGAACCCCCCCGACCGTTCCACTCCGGTGAACCCGGCGCGCAGACCGACGGCACCACGGCGCAGACGCCCGACGCCACGCCCGGCGGGAAGAGCAGCGAACCCACCGAGAGCCCCACCCCCGGCAGCAGCCCCGGCGCCGGTACGCCCCCCGGCAGCGGCACGCCCAGCGACGGAACGGGACGCGGCGGCCACCAGCGCGGCGGCAGCGGCGGCACCGGCCTGCCCGGCGGCACGGACCAGAAGAACTTCCTGCTCGGCCTGTGCCGGAACTACGAGTCCGGCAAACGCGACGCCCTGGACCGCGACACGCTGCGGCGCCTCGAACGCACGGCCGGCGGACCGGCGAAGGTGCATGTCTTCTGCCGTGCCTACCTGGCGCGCTACCAGAACGGCGGCGGCTCGGGCGGCGGCGACGGCTTCGGCGGCATCACCGGTGGCATCACCGGTGGCATCACCGGCGGCGGCACCGGCAAGAGCGGCGGCGCGGGCGGCAACGAGGACGACGAAGGCCACCCGCCCCGGTCGCCCGGCGCCAACCCGGGCTCCGGCACGTCCACCCCGGCCCCCGGCCCCTCGGCGACCGCCCCAGGTTCCGGCAGCGGCACGCCGAGTGGCACCGCCACCGGCACGGTGTGACGTTTTTTGAGCCCGTGACGCAGTAAGGAATGAAGCCGACTGGTCATCGGCTGCGCGAGGAGCCGGGGTTCCCCCCGTACCTTCGGCTCAGCGCATTCGGCGCGGGCAGGGCACGTTCCCCCGGTCCTGCCCGCGCCCTTCTCTCTTTTGTGCCCGAGCCGGCGCGCGCTCTCGCGGAGGTGGATCCGCGGGCGGGGGTGGCTCAGTTGCCGCTTCGGTCAGAGAGCTGGGTCGTGATCCGGGTCCGTGATCCGGGGTCGTGATCCGGGCCGGCCCCGCGTGGGAGGTGCGGGCAGGCCGTGCCGCTCACGTCGTCGCCCGGGTGCGGGTCGGTGCCGGGTGCCGCTCAGTGGTAGACGACCACCTTGGTTCCCTTCCGCACCGTGGCGAACAGGGCGGCGATCTTGTTCTTGTCGCGGACGTTGACGCAGCCGTGTGAGGCGCCGCGATAGCCGCGGGCGGCGAAGTCCGCGGAGTAGTGGACGGCCTGGCCGCCGCTGAAGAACATCGCGTACGGCATGGCCGTGTGGTACAGCGTCGAGATGTGGTGGCGGCTCTTGAAGGTGAGGGCGAAGGCCCCCTCGCGGGTGGGGGTGTACTGGGAGCCGAAGCGGACATCCATCGCCGACACGATCCGGCCGTCGACCCTCCAGGTGAGGGTGTTGCTCCGCTTGCTGATGCAGATCACCCGGCCCGTCATACAGCGCGGGTCGGGGGTGCCGACCGGCCTCGTGGTGGCCGGATACAGCTCCTGGTGCGACGGCCGGCGGGTGTGGGACCGCAGCGCCCTCCAGGCCGTGGACTGCACGGCGCCCGTACGGGGCAGGCCCTGCCGCTTCTGGAAAGCCCGGACCGAGGCGGCCGTCACCGAGGCGTAGTAGCCCGTCGGGGAGGGGTCGAAAAGCCCCAGCTGGGCCAGTCGCGCCTGCAGTTCGCGCACCGGGGTGCCGCGCGCGCCGGCCGCCATCAGCGGCCGGGGAGCCGGAGAAGCGTGCGGTGCGGGGCGGTGCGGGCGCGGCGCGGTGGAGTGCCCGGACGGGGCGGGTGGTGCGGGATGGCCGAGGGGCGGGGGAGCGGGGATGGTCGGGGCGTAGCGCGTGTGCGGGCCGGCCGGTGCACCCGCTTTGGTGACCGTCACCGGGTGGCAGCCCACCGCCAGCGCCGCCACCAGCACCGCGGCCACCGCAGGCGCCGTACGTCGTCCACTGCTCCGCTGCATGCGCAACCCCCGGATCTCGGCGGCCCGACCGGCCATCGGTGACTCTTCCCAGTGCTGCGGGGCGGCGAACCTGCGGGCATGCTGTGAGCAAGCGGATACCCGGTGCCGGTCACCCAGTGGGAGGCGTACACCCATGGCGCACGAGTCGGGCAGTGAGCGGTACAACGAGAGCGGCCTGCCCATCGAGCCGGTGTACGGGCCCGAGGCGCTGGACGGCTGGGAACCGGAGCGCAGGCTCGGGGCGCCCGGCAGCTACCCCTTCACCCGCGGGGTGTATCCGTCGATGTACACCGGCCGGCCCTGGACGATGCGGCAGTACGCCGGCTTCGGTACCGCGCGGGAGTCCAACGCCCGCTACCGGCAGCTGATCGCCCACGGCACCACGGGACTGTCGGTCGCCTTCGACCTGCCGACGCAGATGGGCCATGACTCGGACACCCCGATCGCCTCGGGTGAGGTCGGCAAGGTCGGGGTGGCCATCGACTCCGTCGAGGACATGCGGGTGCTGTTCGGCGGCATCCCGCTGGACAAGGTGTCGACGTCGATGACCATCAATGCGCCTGCCGCACTGCTGCTGCTCCTCTACCAACTGGTGGGGGAGGAAGAAGGGGTGGCGGCCGGCCGGCTGAACGGGACCGTGCAGAACGATGTGCTCAAGGAGTACATCGCGCGCGGGACCTACATCTTTCCGCCGCAGCCGTCACTGCGGCTGGCCGCGGACATCTTCCGGTACTGCCGGACCGAGATCCCCCGGTGGAACACCATTTCCATCTCCGGCTACCACATGGCGGAGGCGGGTGCCTCGCCCGCGCAGGAGATCGCTTTCACGCTCGCCAACGGCATCGCCTATGTCCGTACCGCCCTGGCCGCCGGGATGGACGTCGACGACTTCGCACCGCGGCTGTCCTTCTTCTTCGTCGCCCGTACGACACTGCTCGAAGAGGTCGCCAAGTTCCGGGCCGCGCGCAGGATCTGGGCCAGGGTGATGCGGGAGGAGTTCGGTGCGAAGAACCCCAGGTCGCTGATGCTGCGGTTCCACACCCAGACGGCCGGGGTGCAGCTCACCGCCCAGCAGCCCGAGGTGAACCTCGCCCGGGTCACCCTCCAGGGGCTCGCCGCCGTGCTCGGCGGCACCCAGTCGCTGCACACCAACTCCTTCGACGAGGCCATCGCCCTGCCCACGGACAAGTCGGCCCGCCTGGCGCTGCGCACCCAGCAGGTGCTGGCCTACGAGACCGATGTGACCGCCACCGTCGACCCGTTCGCCGGTTCCTACGCCGTCGAGTCGATGACGGACGACGTGGAGGAGGCGGCCGTCGCGCTGATGCGCAGGGTGGAGGACATGGGCGGCGCGGTCGCCGCCATCGAGCGCGGCTTCCAGAAGGAGGAGATCGAACGCAACGCCTACCGCATCGCCCGGGAGACGGACGCCGGCGAGCGGACCGTCGTCGGCGTCAACCGCTTCCGGCTCGACGAGGAGGAGCCCTACGAGCCCCTGCGGGTCGACCCGGCCATCGAGGCCCAGCAGACCGAACGGCTGGCCGTGCTCCGGGACCGCCGCAATGCCCGAGCGGTATCGGCGTCGCTCGGCGACCTGCGCAAGGCGGCCGAGGGCACGGACAACGTCCTCCACCCGATGCGCGAGGCCCTGCGGGCAAGGGCGACGCTGGGCGAGGTGTGCGATGCGCTGCGGGAGGTGTGGGGGACGTATGTGCCGACGGATGCGTTCTGAGGGGGAAGCTGGGCGGGCGGAGCCGGGGCCGGAGCCGGGGCCGAGGCCGGCGCCGGGCGGTGGGTGCACGCGGTGCGGGGGCGGGAGCTTGTGACCGGTGGGCCGGGCTGCGTCAGACTGGTGTCATGTCGTCACCCCGCCGTGCGTGTCCCGTCTGCACCCGAGAGATCGCCGTTGTCGGCGGCCGTTTCGCCCGTCATGACCCTCCTGGCCGCCGGACGGTGCTGGAGCTGATCTCCTGCCCGGGGTCGCGCAGGATCGCGCCGATGATGGCGCCGGCGGAGAAGCTGTTCGATCCGGAGGAGCCGCCGATTCCCGGGCAGCAGCCGCTGTTCTGACCCGGGGCTCGTCGGCCGGGGCCCGCCGGCCGGGGCCCGCCGGCCGGGGCCCGCCGGCCGGGGCCCGTCGGCCGGGGCCAACTACGGCGCCAGGACGTCGAGTTCGGCCATGGCGCCGGCGGTGATCTCGCGGGTCAGGGATTCCGCCCGCGCCGCGTCGCCGGTGCGTACCGCCTCGGCGACCTGGACATGGAGGGTGACCGCGGCCGGGTCGGGGTCGGTGAACATCACATGGTGCTGGGTGCGGCCGGTCAGGACGGCGGCGACCACATCGCCGAGCCGGGCGAACATCTCGTTGCCGGAGGCGGTCAGGACGATCCGGTGGAAGGCCGTGTCGTGGACGAGGTAGCCGTCGAGCTGCTGGCCGCGTGAGGTGGCGACCATGCCCATGGCCTGCTCGGTGAGGTGGGCGCACTGCTCGGGGGTGGCGTGCCGGGCGGCGAGGCCCGCGGCGACCGGTTCGATCGCCGAGCGCAGAACGGTCAGTGAGCGCAGCTGCCGGGGGCGGTCGCGGCCGGCCAGCCGCCAGCCGATCACCCGCGGGTCGTAGACGTTCCACTCCTCGGCGGGCCGGACGGTCACCCCCACCCGGCGCCGGGAGGCGACCAGTTGCATGGATTCCAGTACCCGGACCGCCTCGCGGATGACCGTGCGGGAGACGTCGAAGCGCTGCTCCAGTTCGTCCGTGCGCAGGATCGTGCCCGGGGGGTAGTCGCCCGCGGTGATCGCGGGTCCGAGGGACTCCAGCACCCGGGCGTGCAGTCCCTTCCCCTCGTTTTCCATGGGGCAAGCCTACGTTCCCGTACCCCGGCCAATTAAGTATGACGTTTGCATCACAGGGTCTTGAATACGTCGTACCTAATGGGTTTCAGTGGGGGCCGCACGAGGTCGATGAAGACAGCGAGGTACACGGGATGAGCACCCCCGACGTGATCGACGTGATCGTCGTGATGGGCGTGGCCGGCACCGGCAAGACCACCATCGGCCCGCTGGTGGCCGCCGGACTGGGCGTCCCCTACGCCGAGGGTGACGACTTCCATCCGCCGGCCAACATCGCCAAGATGTCGGCCGGCACCCCGCTGGACGATGCCGACCGCGGTCCGTGGCTGGATGCCATCGGCTCCTGGGCGCATGAGCGGGCCGGGCGCGGCGGCGTGGTCAGCAGTTCCGCGCTCAAGCGCGCCTACCGCGACCGGCTGCGCGCCGCCGCCCCCGGGGTCGTCTTCCTACATCTCACCGGGGACCGCGCGCTGATCGAGGCGCGGATGGCCGAGCGCACGGGCCACTTCATGCCGACCGCGCTGCTGGACTCCCAGTTCGCCACGCTCGAACCGCTCGGGTGCGACGAGGCCGGTGCCGCGGTGGATGTCTCCGGCAGCCCGCAGGAGATCGCCGAGCGCGCGGTGGCCGCACTGTGCGCGGCGGACGCACCGGCCGGATAGTCCCGAACTCCCCACCCGTACCGCAGCATTCCCCCTCCCCCTCCGTCCCACCAAGGAATCGCCGTGACTCATCTCAGCGTCGAGATGCTCGCAGCGGACGTGACCGAGCCCATCACCTCGGCCGGTCACGCACAGCTGGGCATCGCCGTCCTGGTCGGCATCGCCGTCATCGTCTGGCTCATCACCACGTTCAAGTTGCATGCCTTTCTGTCGCTGATCATCGGTTCGCTGGTGCTCGGCGCGGTGGCCGGCGCACCGCTCGACAAGGCCATCGCCAGCTTCTCGACGGGGCTGGGCACGACCGTCGCGGGCACCGGCGTACTGATCGCGCTCGGTGCCGTCCTCGGGCGGCTGCTCGCCGATTCCGGGGGTGCGGACCAGATCGTCGACACGATCCTGGCGAAGGCGGGCCGGCGGGCGATGCCCTGGGCGATGGTGCTGATCGCCGGGATCGTGGGGCTGCCGATCTTCTTCGAGGTCGGCATCGTGCTGCTGATCCCCGTGGTGCTGCTGGTCGCCAAGCGCGGCAACTTCTCGCTGATGCGGATCGGCATCCCCGCGCTGGCCGGACTGTCCGTCATGCACGGGCTGATACCCCCGCACCCCGGACCGCTCGCGGCGATCGACGCGGTCGGCGCGAACCTGGGGGTCACCCTCGCGCTCGGTGTGCTCGTCGCCATCCCGACCGCGGTCATCGCCGGTCCGGTCTTCTCCCGTTACGCGGCCCGCTGGGTGGACATCCGCCCGCCGCAGAACATGGTGCCCGAACGCACCTGTGACGACCTGGAGAAGCGGCCCGGCTTCGGGATCACCGTGGCCACCGTGCTGCTGCCGGTGGTGATGATGCTGGCCAAGGCGCTGGTGGACATCGTCGTCGACGATCCGAAGGACAGCCTTCAGAGGGTCTTCGATGTCGTCGGCTCCCCGCTGATCGCGCTGCTCACCGGCGTCATCGTCGCGATGTTCACGCTCGGCCGGGCGGCCGGCTTCACCCGCGGCCGGATCGCCGCCACCGTCGAGAAGTCGCTCGGCCCGATCGCGGGTGTGGTGCTGATCGTCGGCGCGGGCGGCGGCTTCAAGCAGACGCTGGTGGACGCCGGAGTCGGCCGGATGATCCTGGACGTCTCCAAGGGCTGGAACATCTCCGCGCTGCTGCTGGCCTGGCTGATCGCGGTCGCCATCCGGCTCGCGACCGGCTCCGCGACGGTGGCCACCATCTCCGCCGCCGGACTGGTCACCCCGCTCGCCGCGGACCTGAGCACCACCCATGCCGCGCTGCTGGTGTTGGCCATCGGCTGCGGGTCGCTGTTCTTCAGCCATGTCAACGACGCCGGATTCTGGCTGGTCAAGGAGTACTTCGGGATGGACGTCGGCCAGACGCTGAAGACCTGGTCGGTGATGGAGACGCTGATCTCGGTCGTCGGGATCGGGTGCGTGCTGCTGCTCTCCCTGGTCCTTTAGAGCCGAGGCGGAGACACCTGCCCCAGGTCCGTCGGACCACTGTTCTTTCCGGGCGGGTCACCGCCCCGGACGCCCCACCCCCCTCAGGCGCCTGTCCCCGTCACGAGGCCGTACGAGCGGATGCCCGCTGGTACGGCCTGGTGCGCGGGGCGGCGGCTTCCTCGTGGGAGCCGCGGCCGCGGCGGTCGCGCCACGGCGCACGAGGACGACCGCTGCGAGGCCGACCGCCAGTCCCGCGGCGGTCTGGGGGCCGAACGGTTCGCCGAACATCGCGGCTCCCCACAGCGCCGTGACCGGTGCCATCAGGAACATCAGGGTGTTCACCTCGGTGACGCCGAAGCGCCTGAGGATCAGCCAGTACAGCCCGTACCCGCCGAAGGTGGACAGTGCCACCAGCCAGCCGACCGCGGCCCAGAAGGAGAGCGCGGCGGGCGGCCGCAGGGCGCCGGTCCCGGCGGCGAGGGCGGTGAAGAGGACGGCACTGGTGGTGCAGTGGACGGTCATGGCGACCGACGGCGCGACCCGGGTGCGCGAGCGGCCCTCCAGGAAGGTGGCCGCCACCAGCGAGGACATGCCGAGGAACGGGACGAGGTACGCCCACCAGCTCACCCCCGCCCCGGAGGCCGCGTCGGCCGTGGTGACCAGGACGACGCCGGCCAGGCCCAGGCACAGCCCGAGCCACTGCCGGCGGGAGACGTACTGGTGCAGCACCGGCCCGGCGAGCGCCCCGGCCACCAGGGGTTGGGTGCCGTCGATCAGGGCCGTGGTGCCGCTGGAGACCCCGAGCTGGATCGCGTAGTAGACGGTGAGCAGATAGCCGCTCTGCGACAGCGCGCCGACGACGGCTTGCCGGGCCAGGTCCCGTGCCGTCAGGCCCCGCCACGAGGCGCGGGCGGCGGTGACCGCCACGAGGACGAGGACGGCGGCGAGCGGCAGGAAGCGCCACATCAGGAGCGTGGCCGCGGGCGCGCTGCCCGTGCCGAGCCGGGCCCCGATGAATCCGGAGCTCCAGCAGAGCACAAACGCGGCCGAGAGCAGGAAGTGCATGGCGTCCTCCTTGGGTAGACCGATCTGTATACCTCCCGTTTCACTATACAGATCGGTATACTTTTGCCATGGGTACCTCGCAGACACCCCGACGGATCACCATGACGCCCGCCGCCCGCCGCGCTCTGGCGGCCGCCGAGCGGCTGTTCTACGAGCGCGGCATCCATGCCGTCGGGGTGGACCTGATTGCGGCCGAGGCGGGGGTGACGAAGAAGACGCTCTACGACCGGTTCGGCTCCAAGGAGCAGCTCGTCGTGGAGTACCTCGCGGACCGTGACGAACGCTGGCGGGCCTTCCTGGCGCCGTACCTCGACGCCGCGGGGGAGTCGCCCGCCGCCGGGATCCTGGCCGTCTTCGATGCCTCGCGCGCCTGGGCGGCGGAGCGCAGCGCCAAGGGGTGCAGCATGGTCAACGCCCACGCCGAGATCAGCGACCCGGCCCATCCCGCGTACGCGATCATCACCGCGCAGAAGCAGTGGATGCTCGCGCTGTTCACCGATTTGGCCGGGGCCGCGGCGCCCGGCCGGGCCGACCGGCTGGGCCGAGCGCTGATGCTCCTTCACGAAGGGGCCCTGGTCGCCCACGGCCTGGGGGTCTTCCCCGACCCGGTCGGCAGCGCCCGCGACGAGGCGGAGGCGCTGCTCGCCGCCGCGGGGGTGGCGGTGTGACCGGCGGCCGGGCACCCGCGCCGGCCGCCGGCTGCGTCGGGCCGGGCCCAGTCGCTGTGGTCGTCGTGGGAGCACCGTTCGATCCGTCGGCGCCGCCGCCGGGGCGGTGAGCGGTGTACGGGGCGCTCGGCGGGGCCGAAGGAGCCTCAGGTGCTGACCGCCGGTCACTTCGGGTACACCGGTCAGGCATTCGAGAACCAGGCGCTGGACGAGGCGGCGAGCCGGCTCCCCGCCGAGCGCCTCGGGGTGTGCGACACGACTTCCCGGCGGGCGACAGGCGCAGGCGCCCGGCAGGCGGCAGACGTAGACGCAGGCGCAGGCGCCTCCTCGGTGCGGCCCGAGGAGGTGCGTGGACTCACCCGACAGTCCCACTATTTGGTTGAATTTTCATCTGGGAAACGCCAAGGGTGGCCCAAGATTCCCTATTCAAGATCAAGACTTTCCCGCTCCGGCCCGCCCGTGATGCCTCGTCATCTGCGGTGATATCGGAGCGTGTTCGGGCTGTCGCTTCGCGCTGGCGGGCGTGTGGCGCCGGGGCCAGGCGTAGCCTCCAACCAGCTGTTGATCAAGAGGCGGCCGCCGTGCATTCCGTGCGTGCCGCCGCGTTGAGGTGCTCGCGGACAAGGAGGAAGTATGCCTACAGGCGGGCGGGTGGTACAGCACAGTAGCTGGGTTCCCGCCGACATGGGACGGACACAGCTGCGGGGCATCGCCCAGGTCGCGCTCAGCGCGAGCCCGTGGACCGGACTGCTGTTCGCCGTCGGGCTCTTCGCGGGGAGCTGGCAGACCGGCGTGTACGGCCTGCTCGGTGCCGCCGCGTCCACCGCGGCCGCAGCCGTCCTGGGGGCCGACCGGGACGGTCTGGCCAAGGGGCTGGAGGGCTACTGCGGTTGCCTGACGGCCATAGCCGTCGTCGTCCGCCTCGGAGCCTCGTGGCAGACGGCGCTGCTCGCCCTTCTTGCCGCGGCCGTCTGTGCGGTGACGGGTGCGGCCGCCGGCCGTCTGCTGGGCCGTGTCGGACTTCCCTCGCTGACGGCCCCCTTCTGTCTGGTCGCGGGAGTGCTGGCGATCGCTCTGCCGACCGCTCAGGCCGCCCCCGCAGCGCCGGTCGCCACGAACGGGTTCACCACCCTGTCGGCCACGGAATTCGGCCAGGCCTTCGGCAACGGCATCGCCCAGGTCTTCCTCCTCGACAAGTGGTACGCGGGGCTGATCCTGCTCCTCGGAGTGCTCGTCGCCTCCCGTACCGCCGCCGTCGCCGCGGCCTGCGGCAGCATCGTCGCGATCCTGACCGCCTGCGCCATGGGCCTGCCGGCCGACCGGATCACCGAGGGGCTCTACGGCTACAACGCGGTGCTCGTCGCCATCGCACTGGGCGCGACCTTCTTGACCCTCACCCCGTGGACCGCCGGGTACGCCACCCTCGCGGCCGTGGCCTCGGTCCCCTTCACCGCCGCCTGGCAGGCCTTCGCCCAGCCCTCCGGCGGATCGCCCTTCACCTGGCCGTTCGTCGTGACGACCTGGCTCTTCCTGGCGGCCGCTCCAGCCCTGGACCGGCCCGGTATCTCGTCCGAGAAAGCGAAGTGACGCCATGAACCTCGCACCACGCGAAATCGACAAGCTCCACGTCTACGTGGTGGCGGACCTGGCCCGCCGCCGCCGGGGGCGGGGCACCAAGCTCAACTACTCCGAAGCGGCCGCACTGATCACCGAGGCCGTCCTGGAGGCCGCCCGCGACGGCCACACCGTGGCCGAGTGCATGGAGCTGGGCCGCAAGGTCGTCACCGCCGACGAGGTCATGCCCGGGGTGCGCGACATGCTCACCGTCCTCCAGGTCGAGACGGCCTTCGTGGACGGGACGAAGCTGGTCACCTGCCATGACCCCATCTGCGCCTGAAACCGCCTGAATCACCGCCTGAGACGAGGAGACAACGATGTCGGGTGGAGCCCACTACCTCTACGGGGACGCTCCCGTGGAGATCAACTCCGGCCGGGCCACGGTCGGTCTGACGGTCGCCAACACCGGTGACCGTGCCGTCCAGATCGGCTCCCACTACCACTTCTTCGAGGCCAACCGCGCGCTGCGGTTCGACCGCGCAGCCGCGTACGGCATGCACCTGGACATCCCGTCCGGCACCGCCGTCCGCTTCGAGCCCGGCGACACCCGCGAGGTCGAGCTGGTCGCCTTCGGCGGCACCCGGCGGCTCGTCGGCTTCGCCGGACTCGTGGGCGGCGGCCTGAACGCCGACGACACCCGGCGCGCCGCGCTGCGCCGCGCCGCACAGCTGGGATTCGCCGACACCGGCGGCAACGCAGACACCGAGAACGAGGGAGCCGACCACTGATGGCGATCATCCCGCGCAAGCAGTACACGGACCTGTTCGGCCCCACCGTGGGCGACCGGTTCCACCTCGCCGACACCAACCTGGTCGTCGAGGTCGAGTACGACCACAACGCCGGCTCCTACGGCGACGAGGCCGTCTACGGCGGCGGCAAGGCCATCCGTGACGGCATGGCCCAGGACCCCGCCGCGCTCAGCCGCGACGGCGCGCTGGACCTGGTGATCACCAACGTGGTGGTCCTCGACCCGGTGCTGGGCGTCGTCAAGGGCGACATCGGTGTCCGCGACGGACTGATCGTCAAGGTGGGCAAGGCAGGCAACCCGCATACCCAAAACGGCGTTGACCCCAAGCTGGTCATCGGCCCCGGCACCGAGGTCATCTCCGGCGAGCACCTGATCGCCACCGCCGGCGGCGTCGACACCCACATCCACTTCATCTCGCCCCAGCAGGCCCAGGAGGGCCTGTCCAACGGCATCACCACCTTCTTCGGCGGCGGTACCGGGCCGACCGACGGCACCAACGGCACCACCTGCACCCCCGGCCCGTGGAACATCCACCGGATGCTGGAAGCCGTCGAGGACCTGCCGGTCAACGTGGGGCTGCTCGGCAAGGGCAACGGCAGCCTGCCCGAGGCGCTGCGCGAGCAGGTCGAGGCGGGCGTGGCCGGTCTGAAGGTGCACGAGGACTGGGGCGCCACCCCGGCCACCATCGACAACGCGCTGCGGGTCGCCGACGAGCACGACATCCAGCTCGCCATCCACACCGACACCCTCAACGAGGGCGGCTTCTTCGAGGACACCCTGTCCGCGATCGACGGCCGGACCATCCACACCTTCCACACCGAGGGTGCGGGCGGCGGTCATGCCCCCGACATCATGCGGGTCTCCGGCGAGCCCAACGTCCTGCCGGCCTCCACCAACCCCACCCTGCCGTACACCATCAACTCGGTGGACGAGCTGCTGGACATGGTGATGGTCTGCCACCATCTGTCCCGCAACATCCCGGAGGACGTCTCGTTCGCCGACAGCCGGGTGCGTGCCGAGACCATCGCGGCCGAGACGGTACTGCACGACCTCGGCGTGATCAGCATCTTCTCCTCCGACTCTCAGGCCATGGGCCGCGTCGGCGAGTCCTTCGCCCGTGCCTTCCAGACCGCGCACCACTGCAAGGAGGTGCGCGGTGCGCTCGCCGAGGACGGCTCGCGCAACGACAACGCGCGCGTGCTGCGCTACCTGGCGAAGCTCACCATCAACCCGGCGATCGCGGTGGGCGCCTCCGACGTGATCGGCTCGCTGGAGCCCGGCAAGCTCGCCGACATCGTGCTCTGGCCGATCAATTCCTTCGCCGCCAAGCCCAAGCTGATCATCAAGGGCGGCATGGTCAACTGGGCCCTGATGGGCGACCCCAACGCCTCCCTGCCGACGCCCCAACCGGTGTACTACCGGCCGATGTTCGGCAGCTACGGCCGCGCCCGGCAGCGTACGTCCGTCACCTTCATGTCCCAGGCGGCCATCGCCGCCGGCGTCCCCGGCGAACTGGGCCTCGGGCGGCGGATCGAGCCCGTGCAGCGCTGCCGGAGCGTCGGCAAGCAGCACATGGTCCGCAACGACGCACTACCGCGCATCGAGGTGGATCCGGAGACCTACAAGGTCACCGTCGACGGCGAGCCCGCCACCATCGAGCCGGCCGAGCGCCTCCCGCTCAACCAGCTCTTCTACATCGTCTGACAGCCCCACGACGGTCCGTGGGGCGCCCCGCGCGCCGCGTGCTCCCCACGGACACCCCTGGCCGGCCCCGGCGGACGGCCACCCGGCAGAAACGGAAACCCGGCGTGAACGACTTGATGCCGATCCCGGCGCTGCTGACCGGGCTCCAGCTCACCGACTCGGCCTTCCCCAGCGGCTACTACACCCTCTCCCACGGCCTGGAGGGCTTTCAGCAGGCCCGTGCGGTCACCCCGCGCAGCCTGCCCGACCTCCTCCACGACCTGCTCCGCCACAGCGCGGGCCCGGCCGACGCCACCGCACTCGCGCTCACCCACCGCGCGGTGAGCGCGGACGACTGGGACGAGGTGGTGGCCGTGGAACGGCGCCTGCACGCCACCAAGCTGGGCCGGGAGGCCCGGCAGGCTGCCGTCCGCACGGGGCGGCAACTACTCGACCTGGCCGGCGAGGTCTACGGCACAGAGCCGATCGAGCGGTACCGCACGCTCTACCGGGACGGTGCGGTGCGCGGCTGCCAGCCGGTCGTCGCGGGCGTCGTCCACGCGGGCAACGGCCTCACCGCACGGCAGGCCGTCACCTGCGAGCTGTTCGCCTTCGCCGCCAGCTTCGTGGGGGCGGCCCTGCGACTGAGGCTCACCGACCACCGCCGGGCCCAGGCCGTCCTGCACCGGGCCGCTCCCGTGATCGAGGAGACCGTGGCGGCCGCCCTCGACCGGGAGTTGGCCGACCTCGGCGGGTGCGTCCCGGTGGCCGACGTCATGGCCGGCCGGCACGAGCGCGCCGAGGCCCGGCTGTTCGCGAGCTAGTGCGAGCAGCCGGGCCCGGCCCCGCCCGCCCGCCACGGCGAGCACACCACGCGCGAAGACACCACGCGCGAAGACACCACGCGCGAAGACACCACGCGCGAAGACACCACGCGCGAAGACACCACGCGCGAAGACACCATTCCGGAAGGATCACCATGCACGACCCCACACAGGTCCGAGGTTCCCACCACCACCACGACCACGACGAGTTCACTCAGCGTCCCAAGGACGGCGTGCTGCGCGTGGGCATCGCCGGGCCGGTCGGCTCCGGCAAGACCGCGCTGATCGAGGCGCTCGTCCCGCTGCTGATCGGACGCGGACGGACCCCGGCCGTGATCACCAACGACATCTACACCTCCGAGGACGCCGCCCACGTGCGCCGCACCCTGGACGGGATCCTGGCCCCGGACCGTATCGTCGGCGTCGAGACCGGAGCCTGCCCGCACACCGCGGTCCGGGACGACCCGACGATGAACCAGGCCGCGGCCGACGAGATCCTGGAGCGCTTCCCCGAGGTGGACACGCTGCTCTTCGAGAGCGGCGGCGACAACCTGACACTCACCTTCAGTCCGGCGCTCGTCGACCTCTTCCTGTTCGTGCTGGACACGGCGGAGGGCGACAAGATGCCCCGCAAACGCGGTCCGGGCATCACCGAGTGCGAGCTGCTCGTCATCAACAAGATCGACATCGCTCAGTACGTACGGTGCGACCTGGCCGTGATGGAGTCGGACGCCCGTCGCGTCCGGCACGGGCGGCCGGTGGTGCTCACCAACTCCCTGACCGGAGAGGGGCTGGACACCATCGCCGACTTCCTGCTGTCCCAGGAGGCCGCCGGGCGCCCCGGCCAGGAGGCGGCGTCCGTATGACCCAGGCGCCCGCGCGGCTGGCTGCCGCACACTACGAACCCCGGCGGGTACCGGCCCGGATGCGCGACCTGACCGGCACCCCGGACACCCTGGCCGCCGGGCGCCCCGGCAAGGTCGGCCTGCTCGAACTGCGCTACGCGCGGGTCGGCGACCGCACCGAACTCGTCGACCGCTACCAGAAATCACCCCTGCAGATCATGCGTCCGCTGTATGTGGACCCGCAGCGGCCCGACATGCCGGTGACCTACCTGATGTCCACCGGCGGCGGCATCGTCCAGGCCGACCGCAACCGCATGGACATCGACTGCGGCCCCGACACGGCCGTACACCTGACGACGCAGGCCGCCACCAAGCTGCACCGGATGGAGTTCGACCACGCCACCCAGGTCGTGCACCTCACCGCCGGAGCCCGCAGCTACGTCGAGTACCTGCCCGACCCGCTGATCCCGTACCGCGACGCGCGCTTCTACCAGCAGACCTGCGTCACCGCCGACCCCACGGCCACCGTGCTGCTGGGCGAGACGATCGCGGCAGGCCGGTTGGCCCGGGGCGAACGGCACGCCTACCGCCTGCTGTTCAGCGACCTGGAAATCACCCGCCCCGACGGTGAGTTGCTGGTGGCAGACACCGTCCGCCTGGACCCACATCAGCCGGGCTCGGTCACCGGACCGGCGGTCTTCGGCGGCCACGACCTGATGGCCACGCTCTACGCACTCACCCCGCTGGCCCCCGCGGCGCAGGTCGCCGACACCTTGCACGAGGCCCTGCTGACCACCAAGCTCGCCTGCGGCGTGAGCGTCCTGCCCGACGACTGCGGGGCGTGGGCACGGATCATGGGCAGCGACCCGCCGGCGATGGCCCGCGCGCTGCGCACCGCCTGGGACGCCCTGCGCAGCCTGCTCATCGGCGTTCCGGCCCCCGACCTGCGCAAGACCTGACCTCACGCAGGGGAGGCCGTACGAGCGGATGCCCGCTGGTGCGGCCTCGTGTGCACGGTGTCATCCGGCCGGCTGCCGGGCGGGAGTACGGTGCAGGCCGCCAGGGCCGCCGCCACCTGCGCCGTCGCGTTCTCGGGCGGGGTGGCGAGGGCGAGGTAGCCGTCGGGGCGGATGAGGAGGACGGCGGGGGCCGGGCCGTAGGCGTCGCGGAGGTGGCCGTCGGTGTCGATCAGGTCGGGGGCCGGGCCGCCGACGCGGACGAGGCGCAGCAGGGCCGGGTCGGCGGGCAGCGCACTGTCGTCGACGCCGGTGCCGCCCAGGTCGAGCAGGGTGAAGTGCGGGCCGCGGAAGGCGTCGAAGAGCCGGGTGGGCGTGCCGTCGGGCGTGGCGCACGGGGCGTCGGGGGCCCGGTCGCCCGCGGCGGGGGTGCCCTCGGCGAGGTCCGTGCGCAGCTCCCGGGTCAGTGGGCTGTCGGGGTAGCCGATGCCGAGCTGGTGGAGGTCCCGGCCGCGGCGCATCTCGCGGGCGCGGTGCAGCCGGGTGCTGGTGTCGAGGATGCTCTCGGCGATCGGGCGGCGCTCGGTTTCGTAGGTGTCGAGGAGGCTGTCGGGGGCGCCGTGCCGCAGCACCTGGCCGAGCTTCCAGCCGAGGTTGTAGGCGTCCTGGACGCTCGTGTTCAGACCCTGGCCGCCCGCCGGGGAGTGGATGTGGGCGGCATCGCCGGCCAGGAAGACCCGGCCGGTGCGGTAGCTGTCGACCAGGCCGGCCCTGGGGCGGAAGAGGGAGGACCAGACGACCTCGCGGATCTGCTCGGCGTCGAGGTGCGTGTGGGCGGCGAGTTCGGCACGGACCGTCTCGGGTGAGGTGTCCGGCGTGCCGGTGAAGCCCGAGATCATGGTCTGGAAGCAGTCGGTGCCGGCCAGCGGGAGAAGGGTCGCGAACCCGCCGGCCGGCGGCTCCCAGCGGTGCCAGTGGTCGCGGTCCAGGCCGTCCACCCGGACATCCGCGAGCAGCACGGCGACCGGTTCCAGCTCCGGGCCGCTCATCTTGACGCCCAGCGCGCGGCGTACGGTGCTGCGCCCGCCGTCGGTGGCGACCAGATAGGCCCCGTGGACGGTGCGCTCCGCCCCGCCGGCGTGCCGCAGACGGGCCGTCACACCGGCAAAGTCCTGGTCGAATGCGGTGAGTTCGGTGCCGAAGACCACATTTCCGCCGAGCTCTTGCAGCCGGTCGTACAGCACCTCCAGGTTGCGGAACTGCGGCAGCATCAGGCCGTTGGAGTACGGCGTGGCGGGCGTCGGGTCGACCTCCTCGATCATCTCGGTGACGTCGACGATCGCGCCGTTCTCCCAGCGGGCGGCCTTCGGGTAGCGGCCGCCGGCCGCGAAGGCCGCGTCCAGCAGCCCGAGGTCGTCGTAGACCTCCTGGGTGCGCGGCTGCACACCGGTGCCGCGGGCGCCGGGCGAGAGGCGGTCCTGCCGCTCGACGAGCAGGGTGCGCACGCCGCGGCGGGTGAGGTCGATGGCCAGGGCGAGGCCGGTCGGGCCCGCGCCGGCGATCAGTACGTCCACCACCGTGCCGTCGTCGGGCAGGGCCGCGCCGACGGTTTCCTTAACGTTGTTAAGTTCCATGTCCCGAGGATGGCTTTAACGGTGTTAAGTTGTCAACATGGCTTCGCGTATTGACCGGAAACTAGTGGTGGACACCGCCCTGCGGCTGCTGAACGAGGTGGGCCTCGACGGGCTCACCCTGCGACGTATCGCCAAGGAGCTGAATGTCCAGGCCCCCGCGCTGTACTGGCACTTCAAGAACAAGCAGGAGCTGCTGGACGAGATGGCCACCGAGATGTTCCAGCGGATGGTCAGGCCGTTCAGGGACGGGCCGTTCACGGACGGGCCGGCCGGCGCGGACCCGCTCGGCCGCACCTGGCAGGAGACGCTCCTCACCAGCTGCCGGGCGATGCGGCGAGAGCTGCTCAGTTACCGCGACGGCGGCAAGGTCTTCAGTGGTACGCGGATGACGAACGACAGCAGCGCCGGGCCGCTCAACGGCCTGCTGAGCCGCTTCACCGACGCGGGCTTCACCCTGCGCGACGCGTCGCGGGCCTGGTGGACCGCGTACCACTACACCGTGGGCCTGGTGATCGAGGAGCAGTCGGTCCACCCGGAGCCCGGACGGCCCCAGGCCCGCGACCCGGCCTACGACCAGGCCGAGCGCGAGCGGCGGATCGGCGACGACTATCCGCTCGCGGCGCTGGCCGGCCGGGAGATGTTCGGCGATATCGAGCAGGCCTTCGAGGCCGGGCTGCGCATCATCGTCGCGGGCATCGCGGCCACCCTGGGCCCGGATGCGGAGAGCTGATCAGCGCCGTGGGGCGGCCGGCCTCTTCACCGCGGGTCGGCTGACCCCTTCACCGTGGGTCGGCCGATCCGTTCACCGAGGGTCGGCCGATCCGTTCACCGCGGGTCGATCGACCGCTTCAACACGGGCGTCAGCGGACGCTCGACGAAACGGTGCAGCACCCATGCGAGCAGCAGCATCAGGCCGACGGTCAGCAGCAGCGTCGCGTACGACGGCAGTCCGAAGCCGTGGTGCAGCGCCCGCACCACGACCCAGCCCAGATGCTCGTGCACGAGATAGAACGGGTAGGTCAGCGCGCCGGCCACGGTCAGCCAGCGCCAGTTCGCCCACTGGAGCCTGCCCAGCGCGACCGCGGCGACCAGGGCGAAACCGAGGGTGACGACGGCGATGACGGCGGCCGCCGAGCGGTAGGAGAACGCGGTGGCCGACGGTGCGTGCCACAGCCCGGCAACCGCGTAATGCTGGCCGATCAGCCAGCTGACCAGCACTATCGCCCAGGCGATGGGATCGCGGGCGCCATAGCGGTGCAGCAGGTACAGGCCCACTCCGCCGATGAAGAACGGGGCGTACTGGGGCATCAGGACGGTGTCGAGGAACGGCTGGTGCGCGGCCTGCGCCAGCGCGGCGGCCAGCGTCCAGCCCGCACAGAACAGCACCACCCGGCGGCGGGTGGCGCCGGGCAGCACCACACAGAGCGCGAAGAGGGCGTAGAAGCGCATCTCCGCCCAGAGGGTCCAGCACACCCCGAGCACCCGGTGCACGCCCAACGGCTGCTGCAGCATGGTCAGATTGGTCAGCACCTCGCTGGGCGGCAGCGCCTTGTAGGCGACCCAGGGGAGCGCGAAGACCGCGGTGACCAGCAGGACCGCGGCCCAATACGCCGGATAGAGGCGGGAGACGCGGCTGGCGATGAAGGCCCGCAGCGTCCGGCCCCAGCCGCTGAGACAGATGACGAAGCCGCTGATCACGAAGAAGATCTGGACGCCCAGACAGCCGTAGGCGAACAGGGGCGCGGCGGTGGGGAACTGGTGGGCGGGCGAGCCGCCCCAGGCCTGCGCTATCTCGCCGTTGCGGCCCCCGTAGTGGTACGCGGCGACCATCAGCGCGGCGAGCAGCCGCAGCCCGTCCAGGGCGCGCAGCCGCGACGGTCCTCCGCCGGCCTCAAGGGCCGGCGGGACCCCCGCGCTGCGCCCCCGTATTGCCGGCTTCGGGGCGGTGGTGACGGGATCCGGCGCGGCGGGCGGCGCGCCGGTCGTCAGCTGGGGTGCGGTCATCCGAACGCGGCCCGCTTCTTCAGCCGGCGCTGCACCGCACGCGCACGGCGCGCGACCCTGCGGACGGTGGCATTGCGCGGAAGGAACGACAGCTGGGACGGGATCGCGCCGGGCAGCGCCAGCGCGGTCAGCCGGCGGCGCTTGAAGTAGCGCCAGGTGACCTGGTCGAGGTGGGCCGCGAGATAGCGCTCGGCGGCGGGCCGCAGCCCGGGGTAGATCTGGTGCTGCATCGCATAGCCGACCGCGGCGACCAGGCCCTCGACGCTCTCCGCGGTGGCGAAGGAGCGCGGGAGCTTACTGCGGTCCGCCAGATCGGGCACCAGGGCGTCCACGATCGTGACCGGGACCCGGTTGCTGTTCTGGTACGGCGTGAGCCGCTCCAGCAGCAGTCCGGTGCCGGTCCGGGCGGTCGGCAGACCGTAGAACGTGGCCGCCGTCAGCAGCGCGGTGGAGAAGCATCCGACGACCAGCGCGGGCCGCATCCGCTGGTAGAGCACCTCGGCCGGCACCGGGCGGTCCAGCACGGTCAGTGCGACGTCCAGCTTTCCGGCCTCCCGCTCCAGCAGCCGCGACCAGCGGGCCGGCGCGGACGGGTGCGGCTTGAAGACGATCTCGCGGTGGCCGCGCTCGGCGGCGCCGCGCACCATCCGCACATGCAGCTCCTCTTCCTCCTCGGGGGTGAGGATGCCCAGCGCGGAGAGGTACTGGCCGAGCAGCAGCGCGGCGCCCTCCGGGACCGCCAACTCGCCACTGACGTCGGCGAGTTCGGCAAGCACCTTGGTGAAGGCCTCGGTCGGCACGGTCTGCGGTGCGACGTCGAACTCGGTGAGCAGCAGCGGTGTCAGGCCCGGCACCAGGTCGAGATGCAGCAGCCGGCCGATACGGGTGCCGATCAGCGGGTCGAGCTTGTTGCGGGTGGGCCCGTAGCTCATCAGCCCGTCGGCGTAGACATCGATCGGCGCGTCCGGGAACAGCTGGGCGATCGCCAGCGCCGGATTGACCTGGATGGACTCCACGACCAGCTCGATCCGGTCCTCGCCCAGGCCCCACAGCAGCCGCAGATGGCGCTCCCACAGCGGGACGTCGTCCGCGCGCGGCGACCAGCCGCCGGGGTGGAACGGGCTGATCGTCTCGTTCCACGACAGCACCCGGTCGAAGCGGCCGCGCAGCCGCTCGAAGCCCGGCATGGTGTCCAGCGACGCGGTGGTCTCGGGGGTGGTCGCGTTGTTGCTGAGCAGCAGCAGCCGGCGGTCGGCCGGTGCGAAGCAGTCGGCGTCCAGCGCGGCGGCGAGCGTCGCCGCCCCGTAGAGCGTGGACGCCACGAAGATCTGGGTACGCGGTCGGGCGGACATCAGGCGGCGACCTCCGCCGTGGGGGACGGGCGGCGGCGCAGCCGCCGCAGCCGGGACGCGCGCTGCACATCCATCGATTCCAGAGCTTCTTTCAGTACGTTCTGCGGCATGCGTTTCATGGCCGCGGCGCTCATCGCGCGCAATTTACGGGCGACCTGCGGTTCGAAACGTTCGATCGAACCGAGATGGTGGGAAATGATCGCGCAATAGGTGCGCACCGCCTTCGGCAGCAGAAGATCGGCATCGCGGTCCTGCGCCGTTTCCTCGATCACCTGGTCGAAGGCGCGAATAAAGTCCAATTGCCGCACATCTCCGATCTGGGTGAGCGAGGACGCCACTCCGCGCCGGTAGAAAACACCGAGCAGTGAGACCACCGCCATGGACTCGGCCTCGCGGTGCAGCCGCCAGATCCACGGACGGTCCTCCGCGGTGCGCAGTCCGTCCTTGAAATGCAGTACGCCCTCGTCCAGCAGCCGGCGGTGGTACATCCCGGCCCAGGCGTAGGCGTAGTCGACGGAGGTGGAGCGGTCGGCGGGCAGGATCACCTCGCGCGGGTCCAGCACCACCGAGCGCCGCCCGTGCGGGACGCGGTGGACGGTGCGGGCGCGGGCGGTGCACTGGACATGGTCGGTACGGACGAAGTCGCACCCCAACTCCTCCATCGTGCGGAGGAGTTGGGGATAGTAGCCGGGCGCGAGCCAGTCGTCGCCGTCCAGGAAGGTGACGTACTCGCCGCGGGCCTCGTCCAGGCCGGTGTTCCGGGCGGTGGCCAGGCCGCCGTTCTGTTCGTGCCGCAGGAGTCTGGCGCCCGGCAGCTCACGCTCGGCGCGCGCGAGGATCTGCGGGGTCTCGTCGCGAGAACAGTCGTCGACGAGCAGGAATTCAAAGTCCTCGCGGGCATTGGCCGCCAGGCTTTTCAGAGTGTCGGGCGCGTATGTCTGCACGTTGTAGAACGGCACGATGACGGAGAGCTTAACCACCCGGGTGACGTTAGGTGCGCAGGCGGCATTCGTCTTTACCGGGCGCAGGCCTCCAGGTGAACGAAGAATGGCGGGATGGTTAACCAGGCAGGCAATCGATCTGGTTAGTCATTCGTCGATCCGCTGTTAACCCTTTGTTGCGGCCCAGTTGGCCCGCCAAACGGAATGCCTTCCTAGCGTCTTCGGCGTGCCATCACGTACCACTTCTTCGCTGCGGGTCGCCGTGCTCGCCGACTCGGATACCCGATGGAAATGGGGCGCTTTGACAGCGTACCGAATCCAATCGGACATCCGGCTCGACGGCTACCTTCTCCGCGGCCGCGCCACTCCCACGGTCCGCCAGCTCGACGAGGTCGGCGCCCGTGCGGACTCGCTGCGCGAAATCAGGGGCACCGCCTTCCTGGAGCGCATGAAGGACGGTGCGCGGTCCCCTGACCGTACGCCCTACGACGTCGTCGTGCTGGCCTGTGTCGGCGGAGCGGTGCAGGCGATGCTGCACGGTCTCGCCCGCGCCTGGCAGGGGGCCGGGCGGCGCCCCGTCGTCGTCACCGGCTATGTCGGCGTGGTCTACGAGAAGCTCGCCGACGGGCTGCTGCTGCGGCACGGCGCGGATGTCGTCCTCGCCAACTCGCGGCACGACGCGGACCGGTTCCGCGAGGTCTACCGCGGGGTCGGCGCCGATGACGCCGGCGTCGTCGAATGCGCCCTGCCGTTCCTCGGCGGCGCGCCCTACGACAGCGGCCGCTCCACCGGCGGCCGCTCCACCGACGGGCGCGACCCCTACACCGTGGTGTTCGCCGCCCAGCCCTCCGTCCCGGAGAGCCGCGCGGACCGTACGTACCTGCTGCGCCGGGCGGTGGAGCACGCCCGTATGCACCCCGACCGCGAGGTGCTGATCAAGCTCCGCAGCAAGCCGGGCGAGCACACCACCCATATCGAGGAACTGCCCTACCAGAAGCTCGCCGCCAAGGCCCCCGGTGGACTGCCCGCCAATTGCCGTCTGGTGTACGGCAACATGGGCGAGGTCCTGGACCGCACCGACCTGATGGTGACGGTCAGCTCGACCGCCGCCCTGGAGTCGCTGCACCGCGGCATCCCCACCGCCGTCCTCACCGACCTCGGCATCCGCGAGATCCTCGGCAATCACCACTTCCTCGGCTCCGGCTGCCTCGCCTCCTGGGACGAGCTGGACGCCGGGCACCGCCCCGAGCCCGACCCCGGCTGGCTCGCCCGGCAGGGCGTCGCCGCCGACGGGAACTACGAGCAGGCCTTCGACGCCGTCCGCGCCCGGGTCACCGCGCTGCGCACCGCCGACCGGCTGCCGCCGCTCACCCCGTACTACACAGCCCGCACCGCCCCCGGCTACCTCCCCGGCATCCTCGCCCGGCACGGCCTGGACCCGCACGGTGAGCCGGTCGCCGGCCACACCGACGCCCCCGAGGAGACCGGCGGACTGCGCCGGGTCGCCCGCGAGACGGTCCGCGAGGCCGCCCGTGGCGCCTACCGCCACGGCGTCCAGCGCGTGGCCCCCGCGATCCGCCGCTGGGGGCAGCTGTGACCCTCCCGCCGCCCGCCAGCCCCCGGAGCCCGCACGGCCCCCGGAAGGAGCCCGATATGCCGCCGAACCCGCAGAGCAGCCCGCCGACCGTGGTGGCCGTCATCCCCGCCCGCGGCGGATCCAAGGGCGTGCCCGCCAAGAACCTCGCCGCCGTCGGGGGAGTGCCCCTGGTGGCCCGCGCGGTCCGTGAGTGCCGGGCCGCCCGCCTGGTCACCGATGTCGTCGTCTCCACCGACGACGCCGGGATCGCGGCCGCCGCCCGCGGCGCCGGAGCCGTCGTCGTACGCCGCCCCGGCGACATCGCGGGCGACACCGCCACCAGCGAGGCCGCCGTCCTGCACGCCATGGACGCCTACGAGGCCGAGCAGCACACCACGGTCGACGCGGTGCTGCTGGTCCAGTGCACCAGCCCTTTCCTGGTCCGCGAGGACATCGACGCGGTGGCCGCCGCGGTCGTCGAGGACGGCGCGGACAGCGCGCTGACCGTGGCGCCGTTCCACGGCTTCGTCTGGCGCGACGCCGAGACCGTGGTCGGCGGCGCGGCCGCCGCCATGGACGGCGGCCATGGCGTCAACCACGACAAGTCCTTCCGGCCCCGCCGCCAGGACCGCCCCCAGGACCTGCTGGAGACCGGCGCCGCCTACGCCATGGACGCGGCCGGCTTCCGCACCAGTGGCCACCGCTTCTTCGGCCGCACCGAACTCGTCCGCACCGACCCGGCGCGGGTGCTGGAGATCGACGACCCGCACGACCTGGCCCGCGCCCGCGCGCTCGCGCCGCTGCTGGACGCCGCCCGCCCCGGGGCCCTGCCGACCCTCGACGACATCGACGCCGTCGTCCTCGACTTCGACGGCACCCAGACCGACGACCGGGTGCTGATCGACTCCGACGGACGGGAGATCGTCGCGGTCCACCGCGGCGACGGCCTCGGCATCGCCGCCCTGCGCAAGGCGGAACTGAAGCTGCTGATCCTGTCCACGGAGACCAACCCGGTCGTCGCCGCACGGGCCCGCAAGCTGCGGGTGCCCGTCCTGCACGGCATCGACCGCAAGGACCTCGCCCTCAAGCAGTGGTGCGAGGAAGCGGGCATCGCGCCCGAGCGCGTGCTCTACGTCGGCAACGACGTCAACGACCTCCCGTGCTTCGACCTCGTCGGCTGGCCGGTGGCCGTCGCCGGCGCGCACGACGTGGTGCGCGGCGCGGCTCGCGCGCTCACCGCGACGCCCGGAGGCAGCGGCGCCATCCGCGAGATCGCCGGCTGGCTCCTGGGCCCGTCCCTGTGACTCCCACCCACCCGTCCCCGTAACCCCTGTAACCCCAAGTCCCCCGCATAACCCCAAGTCCCCCACCGCACACCCTGATCAACACGAAGGAATCTCCCCATGAGCAGCAACTCCCGACTCCGCACCCTCGGCAGCCGCGAGGCCGGCCCCGGCCGCCCCGTCTACGTCACCGGTGAGATCGGCATCAACCACAACGGCGACCTGGAGAACGCGTTCGCACTGATCGACGCCGCCGCCGACGCCGGCTGCGACGCGGTGAAGTTCCAGAAGCGCACCCCGGAGATCTGCACCCCGCGCGACCAGTGGGACATCGAGCGCGACACCCCCTGGGGCCGGATGACCTACATCGACTACCGCCACCGCGTGGAGTTCGACGAGGACGGCTACCGCGCCATCGACGAGTACTGCAAGAAGCGCGGCATCGCGTGGTTCGCCTCCCCGTGGGACGTCGAGTCCGTCGCCTTCCTGGAGAAGTTCGACGTGCCCTGCTACAAGGTCGCCTCCGCCTCGCTCACCGACGACGAGCTGCTGCGCGCCATGCGCGCCACCGGCCGCACCGTCATCCTCTCGACGGGCATGTCCACCCCGAAGCAGATCCGGCACGCCGTCGAGGTCCTGGGCAGCGAGAACATCCTGCTCTGCCACGCCACCAGCACCTACCCGGCCAAGGCCGAGGAGCTCAACCTGCGCATGATCAACACCCTGCAGGACGAGTACCCCAACGTCCCGATCGGCTACAGCGGCCACGAGACCGGTCTGCAGACCACCCTCGCCGCGGTCGCCCTCGGCGCCGCCTTCGTCGAGCGTCACATCACCCTCGACCGCGCGATGTGGGGCTCCGACCAGGCCGCCTCCGTCGAGCCCGGCGGCCTGTCCCGCCTGGTCCGCGACATCCGCACCATCGAGGAGTCCCTCGGTGACGGCGTCAAGAAGGTCTACGAGAGCGAGCTCGGCCCGATGAAGAAGCTGCGCCGCGTCGCCGGCGTGGTCGCCGAGACCGCCGAGCCGGCCGCCGTCTGAGCCCCACCGACGAACCGACGGGAGCCAAGGTGAGCTCACCTGAAGGGGCCGGCGCCGGGCCCGTCACGCCCGGCGCCGCGGTCCCGCCCCCGGAGCCGACGGGTACTCCCGCCCGTCGGCTCCGGGGGGTGCCGCGACAGCGCCACGAGACCGCCTCCTCCAGCACGGAGAAGGCCCCGGCCGCCCGGGGCACGGGCACCCTCGCCTTCGTCGAGAGCCCGGTGCAGCTGCTCAACGTCCTGGAATGGGCGTACACGGCACAGGCCGCCGCCCTCACCGTCGTCGTGCTCGCCCCGCACGACCCGATGACCCGCGGCCAGCTGCGCCGGATGGCCGAACTCGCCCGCGACGAAGGCCATACGGTGCGCTGGGAAGAGGCCCGCGGCGGCCCCACCGCCCCGGTCCGCACCATCGGCGGGCTCACCCCGCTGCTGCGCCGCGCCGGGCGCGTCGTCATCGGCGACCCGTTCTCCCGCTACGTCCAGCTGCTGCTGACCCTCACCAAGGCGCGTGATCTGGTCGTCGTCGACGACGGCACCGCCACCATGGAGTTCATCTCCCAACTCGCCCACGGCGAACGGCTGGTGCGCTGGCACCGCAACGGCAGCGGGCGCGGCGCCCGGGACCTGGCCTTCGCGCCGTTCTCGGCCACCGCCCGGCGCCGGCTCACCCCCGCGCCCGAGGGCGGCCGGCGCACCGTCGGCCTGTTCAGCTCCATGCCCGTCGAGGCACTGCCGGGCGTCCAGGTCACCGACAACGAGTTCGCCTGGACCCGCGGCCGCTTCGGCCCGCCCCGGCTCACCCGCGCCGCCGACATCGTCGGCACCTCCCTGGTGGAGACCGGCGTCGTCGACGCGGACCGCTACGTGGCCGCCGTGACCGCCCTGGCCCGTACGCACGGCGCCACCCGCTACTTCGCACACCGCAAGGAGAGCACCGAGAAGCTGCGCCGACTGGCGACCGAAACCGGCCTGGAGATCGTCCGCCCGGACCTCCCGCTGGAACTGATAGCCCGGCGCGGCCCGATCGGACGGCTGATCGTCAGCTTCCCCTCCACCGTCGTGCACACCCTGCCGCTCGCGCTGCTGGGCACCGAGGTCAAGGTCGCGGTCTGCGACATCGATCCGCAGTGGCTGACCGCCCATGCCTCACCGCGCGCCCAGGGCTTCCTCGACGGAGTCACCGGCACCGCCCGTGACGTGCAGCGACTGCCGTTCACCCAGCGGATGGCCGTCGGCTGAGGACCGCCACCGCCGCGCAGGAAGCCCTACTGCATACCCTTCGCATAAACCGTCCATGCGCCGAGCGGCCTAGATTTTCTTCCCCTAACGGGCTGAACTTTTGTTGATCGAGGGACAGTTGCCCCATCGGGGCCCGTACCCTTTCACGGGTGAACCACGTGATGTCCCGCGACGCCGGCCCCGCCCGTACTCCCGCCGGGGACCGGCTCCCCGGCGCGCTCCCCGACGCGCTGCGCGCCGAACTCGGTCTCTTCCGGCGCGACTTGCACATGCATCCCGAGCTCGGCAACCAGGAGTTCAGGACCACCGCGGCGATCAAGGAGCGGCTGGAGCGGGCCGGGCTGCGCCCCCGGGTACTGGCCACCGGCACCGGCCTGATGTGCGACATCGGCACCCCGGACGCCACCGCCGGCGGCCGGGCCGTCGCCGCCGACCCCGCCCGCCCCCTGCTGGCCCTGCGCGCGGACATCGACGCCCTGCCCATCCCGGACACCAAGGGCGTCGCCTACGCCTCGACGGTCCCCGGCCGGGCGCACGCCTGCGGCCACGACGTGCACACCGCCGTCGTCCTCGGCGCCGGCCTGGTCCTCGCCGAACTCGCCCGCGCCGGCGCCCTGCCCCGCCCGGTCCGCCTGATCTTCCAGCCCGCGGAAGAGGTGCTGCCCGGCGGCGCCCCCGACGCGATCGAGTCCGGCGTCCTGGAAGGCGTCGGCCGGATCCTCGCCGTCCACTGCGACCCGCGCGTCGACGCCGGCCGGATCGGGCTGCGGGTGGGGGCGATCACCTCCGCCTGCGACCGGCTGGAGGTCGGCCTCGACGGCCCCGGCGGCCACACCGCCCGCCCGCATCTGACCACCGACCTGGTCACCGCCGCGTCCCGGGTCGCCCTGGACGTCCCGGCGCTGCTGGCCCGCCGGGTCGACGCCCGCGCCGGGCTCGCGGTCACCTGGGGCCGCCTGGCCTCCGGCCATGCCTGCAATGTGATCCCGCAGCACGCCGAGCTCTCCGGCACCGTCCGCTGCCTCGACCTCGAAGCCTGGCGGCAGGCCCCGGACCTGGTCCATGCCGCGATCGACGAGATCGCCACGCTGCACGGCGCAAAGTCGCAGATCACTTACGTCCGCGGGGTCCCGCCGGTGGTCAACGAACCGGTCACGGTCCAGCTCCTGCACTCCGCGATGGCCGCCCGCCGCGGCGAGGGCGCCGTCGAGGACACCGAACAGTCCCTCGGCGGCGAGGACTTCTCCTGGTACCTCGAACGCGTCCCCGGCGCCATGGCCCGCCTCGGCGTCCACCCGCCCACCGACCCGACCGTCCGCGACCTGCACCGCGGCGACTTCGACGTCGACGAACAGGCCATCAAGGTCGGCGTCGAACTCTTCACCGCCTGCGCCCTCCTCGACGGGGACCTCTCGAACTGATTGTCAGGGGTGCCGGTGTGCTCCTGCTGCGGAAGGGTGGCCCCAACAGGGGCAATCCGCCCCGCTGGTGAGCACCGACCAACCGAGTGGTGAGACCCGTGAAGTTCACACCGAAGGCCCTGACCCCCTATATCTCCGCCCGCCACTACTTCGGCTCCGAACAGCGTCGCCACCGTGAGAACGCGAAGCTGTCGCTGCTCCAGCTGGCCGACATCGTCAACTTCAGCAAGAGCACCCTGGCCCGGGTCGAGACCGCGGAACTGATGCCGCCACCGGAGCTGCCGGGGGCGCTCGACCTCGCCTTCGGGGTGGAAACGTACTTCTACGGACTGTTCCAGCTGGCGAAGAGGGAGGCGCATCCCGACCAGTACCGCCGGTACATGGACTTCGAGAGCCAGGCCAAGGTCATCGAGGACTTCGCGACCAACGTCGTCCCGGGCCTGCTCCAGACCGAGGCGTACGCCTGCGCCTTCTTCGGCCTCGCCCCCGACATCACCGCCGAGCAGGCCGAAACGCGGGTGCAGGCGCGGCTCGGCCGCCAGGAACGGTTCCGCTCGGCCGAGCCGCCGCGCTATACGGCGATCCTGGACGAGGCGATGCTGCGCCGCCCCATCGGCGGCCCCGAGGTGATGCGCGAGCAACTGGACGTCCTGCTGGCACGGGTCGACACCCGGCACACCATGATCCAGGTCCTGCCGTTCGATCATGGGGGCTATGCGTTGATGGAGGGGCCGTTGACGCTCCTGAGGCAGGCCGATGGTGGAAGCGTGGCGTACGAGGAAGGCCGTAAGACCGCCTGTCTCCTTGAGGATTTGGAAGAAGTGGAGCAGCGCAGGGCGGCCTACGATGCTCTTCGGGCGCACGCGCTGTCCCCCAAGGATTCCGCGGCGCTGATCCGGACGTACAGGGAGAGGTACGAGTCATGCGAACCAGCGTCGAACTGAGCACCGTCACCTGGCGCAAGAGCAGCTACAGCAACATGGACGGCGGTAACTGCGTCGAGGTCGCCGACAGCGTCCCCGGAGTCGTTCCCGTCCGTGACAGCAAGGATCCGGCCGGGCCCGCAATCATGATTCCGGCGGGTTCCTGGAGCGCCTTCGTCGCGGCGCTCAAGATCGAACTCATATAGCAGGCCAATGACCGCAAAGTACCCATAACGGCCCGTTCCGGCATCCAGTCGGGGCGGGCTTCGCATTTCGCCCGGCTGTGGTGCGTCGAGGTGCCCTACGCCTCGAATCGATAACGTCCACGCAGTGGAGGGTTTTGCGCCAGGTCTACGCGCGTTAATCTCCCACAAGCCAGCGCCAAAGGGGGCGCTTAGAGCGAAGGGAAGGCCCCGTGCGTCGGGTCATCAGGATTGCCGCCGCGGCTACCGCCACCACGTGCCTCGCGTTCACCGCCACCGCGTGCGGACAGAGCTTCGCCGAGGCCAATCGCGCCAAGCACGCGGGCGTCGGACTGGCCTTCGACATCGGCGGCCGGGACGACCACTCGTTCAACGAGGCGGCCGCTCGCGGTACCGAGGACGCGCAGCACAAGCTGGGCGTCAAGGTCAAGATGCTCACCGCCAAGAACGGCGAGACCGAGGCGGACCGCGAGCAGCGGCTGTCGTCCTTCGCCGAGGCCGGTTACAACCCGGTGATCGGCGTCGGCTTCGCGTACAGCCAGTCTGTGCAGAACGTCGCCAAGGACTTCCCCGACACCACCTTCGGTGTCGTGGACGCCGTCCCGCAGGGCAAGAACGTCGATGCGATGGTCTTCGCCGAGCACGAGGGCTCCTACCTCGCCGGTGTGGCGGCGGCGCTGAAGAGCAAGACCCACAAGGTCGGCTTCATCGGTGGCGTGAACAATGCGCTGATCCAGAAGTTCCAGGCCGGCTTCGAGCAGGGCGTACGCGACACCGACCCGAAGGCCAAGGTCGTCTCGCAGTACCTCTACCCGAACAACGACAAGGGCTTCAACGACCCGGCGGCCGCCAAGGCCAAGGCCGCGGGCATGATCGACAGCGGTATCGACGTGATCTACACGGCGGCCGGGCAGTCGGGCGCCGGCTCGATCGAGGAGATCAGCAAGCACAAGGGTGTCTGGGCGATCGGTGTGGACTCCGACCAGTACCGCCAGCCCGGTCTGGCGAAGTACAAGGACCACATCCTGACCTCGGTCGTGAAGAACGTCGATGTGGCCGTGTTCGACCTGATCAAGAGCTACGAGGACCACAAGCCGCTGACCGGCATCCACGCCTACGACCTCAAGCACCAGGGCGTCTCGCTCGCCACCTCGGGCGGCTTCATCAAGGACGTCCAGCCGCAGATCGACGCGGCCCGGAAGAAGATCATCGAGGGCAAGGTGAAGGTCAAGGAGACGCCGTAGTCAGACGCCGTAGCCAGGGACGACGGTCCGCCCCGGACGCCGCAGCACCGGCCCCGGGCGGCGGTCCCCGCGTCCCCCCCCGTGACCATCCGGTCCCGCCTTCTCGTTCTTCGTCCTTTCCGCACCGTCATCCCCGAGGGGAGTGCGCCATCAACGCAGCATCCACGAGCAGTGGCCCGGCCGGCCCGGACGCCCCCGCTGTAGAACTCCGCGGAATCACCAAAAGGTTCCCCGGCGTCGTGGCCAACCACGACATCCGTCTCACCGTGCGCCGCGGCACCGTTCACGCCCTCTGTGGCGAGAACGGGGCCGGCAAGTCCACCCTGATGAAGATCCTCTACGGCATGCAGAAGCCGGACGAGGGCACCATCGAGCTGGACGGCGAGCAGGTCACCCTGCACACCCCGGGCGACGCCATCGCCCGCGGCATCGGCATGGTGCACCAGCACTTCATGCTGGCCGACAACCTCACCGTCCTGGAGAACACCGTCCTCGGCGCGGAGAAGCTGCACGGCATCGGTGCCGGCGCCCGCGCCAAGATATCGGAGCTCTCCAACGCGTACGGGCTGGGCATCCGGCCGGACGTGCTGGTCGAGGACCTCGGTGTCGCCGACCGTCAGCGGGTGGAGATCCTCAAGGTCCTCTACCGCGGCGCCCGCACCCTGATCCTCGACGAGCCAACCGCCGTGCTGGTCCCGCAGGAGGTCGACGCACTCTTCGACAACCTGCGCGAGCTCAAGTCCGAGGGCCTGACCGTCATCTTCATCTCGCACAAGCTGGGCGAGGTGCTCTCGGTCGCCGATGACATCACCGTCATACGCCGCGGGACGACCGTGGCCTCGGTCGAGCCGTCCGGGACCACCCCCAAGCAGCTCGCCGAGCTGATGGTCGGCAGCGAACTGCCGTCGCCCGAGACCCGCGAGTCGACCGTCACGGACGAGGAGATGCTGCGCGTGCGCGATCTCCACCTCTCCGCGACCGACTCCGACGGGGTTGTGCGCACCGTCCTGGACGGCATCTCCTTCACCATCCACAAGGGCGAGGTGCTGGGCGTCGCCGGCGTCGAGGGCAACGGCCAGGCCGAGCTGGTCGAGGCCGTCATGGGCACCCGCAGCCCCGACCACGGCACCGTCACCCTGGACGGCACGGACCTGTCCGGGGCCTCCACCCGCGCCCGGCGCGAGGGCGGCATCGGCTACATCCCCGAGGACCGCCACCGCCACGGCCTGCTGCTGGAAGCCCCGTTGTGGGAGAACCGCATATTGGGCCATGTCACCGAGCGGCCCAACAGCAAGGGCAAGCTGCTCGACCTGGCCGGTGCCCGCAAGGACACCGAGCGCATCGTCGCGGAGTACGACGTGCGCACCCCCGGTATCGAGGTCACCGCGGCCTCGCTCTCCGGCGGCAACCAGCAGAAGCTGATCGTCGGCCGCGAGATGAGCCACCGGCCCAAGCTGCTGATCGCCGCCCACCCCACCCGCGGGGTCGACGTCGGCGCGCAGGCGCAGATCTGGGAACAGATCCGCGAGGCGCGGCGCGAGGGCCTGGCGGTGCTGCTGATCTCTGCCGACCTGGACGAGCTGATCGGGCTGTCCGACACCCTGCGGGTGATGTACCGGGGCCGGCTGGTCGCGGACGCGGACCCCGCCGTCATCACCCCGGAGGAGTTGGGCTCCGCCATGACCGGTGCCGCCAGCGGCAACCTCACCGCGCCGGAAGTCGGCGCGTCGGAAGTCGGCGCGTCGGAAGTCGGCGCGTCGGAAGTCGGCGCGTCGGAACGCGGCGCGTCGGAAGACGGTGCGCCGGAAGACGGTGCGTCGAACGGCGCCGACGAGCAGGGCGGTGAGCAGAAGTGAGCACCTCTGCCAAGAACCCCGCCAAGCACCCCGCCAAGACCCCCACCGTGGACGCCATCGCCAGGAGCGCCACCCGTGACAAGGTGATTCTGGCGGTCGCCGCGCCCGCCCTGGCCATCGTCGCCGCGATAGTGATCTCGTCCCTGGTGTTCCTCGCGTCCGGCGAGAACCCCTTCCGGGCCTACGGGATCATGGCCGATTACGGCCACTACAGCGACAGCCAGGTCTGGATCATCAACAAGGCGGTGCCGTACTACCTTTCGGCACTGGCGGTGGCCATCGGCTTCCGGATGAACCTCTTCAACATCGGCGTCGACGGCCAGTACCGTCTGGCGGCCTTCGCGGCCGCCGCGGTGGGCGGGGCCGTCGCCCTCCCCGGTGCGATCCAGATCATCCTGCTCATCGTCGTCGCGATGCTGGTGGGTGCGATCTGGTCGGGCATCGCGGGTCTGCTGAAGACCACCCGCGGGGTCAGCGAAGTGATCACCACGATCATGCTGAACGCCATCGCCGCCTCGGTCATCGGCTACTTCCTGCAGGACGGCCGCCTCGCCATCAAGGACGGCAACCTCCTGCACACCAAGTTCCTCCCGGCCTCCAGCCACTTCTTCTCCTTCCCCACCCACCCCAAGCCGGTCTACGGCTTCGTGGTGGTCGCGGTGCTGGCCGGTGCGCTGTACTGGTTCGGCATCAACCGCACCCGCTTCGGCTTCGACCTGCGTGCCGTGGGCGCCTCCGAGCCGGCCGCCGAGGCCAGCGGTGTCAGCGTCAAGCGCATGGTCGTCAGCAGCATGCTGCTGTCGGGCGCCGCGGCCGGCCTGGTCGGTATGCCCACCCTGCTCGGCGAGTCCTTCCAGTACGGCACGGACTTCCCGGCCGGCATCGGCTTCACCGGTATCGCCATCGCGCTGCTCGGCCGCAACCACCCCGTGGGGATGGCCTTCGGCGCCCTGCTATGGGCGTTCCTCGACCGCACCGGCTCCCGGCTGGAGTTCGAGGGCTACGCCCAGGAGATCGTCGGCGTCATCCAGGGCGTCATCGTGCTCTGTGTGGTCATCGCCTACGAGATCGTGCGCCGCTACGGGCTGCGCCTGCAGCAGCGCAAGGTCGGCGAGGAACTGGCCGCCCTGTCCCGCACGACGAACGCCGACAAGTCTGACAAGAGCGACAAGCCGGAGGTGTCGGCGTGAGTACGGACCTCAAGAGCGCGACAAAGCTCGCGCTCCCCGGGAAGGCCGGCCGGCGCAAGCTGACCTACCCCTGGATCCTGCTGATCATCGCCATCGGCCTGGTCGCGGTCTCCCTCCTGCGGGCCGTCACCGGCGCCGAAGACCTCACCTCCGCCGGCCAGTTCGGGGCCGCGCTGAGCGCCGCCGTACCGATCGGCCTGGCGGGCCTGGGCGGACTGTGGTCCGAGCGGGCCGGCGTGGTCAACATCGGCCTCGAAGGCATGATGATGCTCGGCTCGTTCGCGGCCGGCTGGGTCGGCTGGCAGCACGGGCCCTGGGCGGCGGCGCTGGCCGGCATCATCGGCGGTGCGCTCGGCGGCCTCATCCACGCCGTCGCCACCGTCACCTTCGGCGTCGACCACATCGTCTCCGGTGTCGCGGTCAACATCCTGGCGCTCGGCGCCACCCAGTACCTGGCCACCCTGTGGTTCGGTCAGGAGGGCAGCGCGGCCATGCTGGCCGGCGGCAACGACAAGCAGTCCCCGCCGATGCCCGACATGCCGAGCTTCACCGTCCCCGGGCTGTCGGACTGGCTCAACTCCGTGGAGGGCCACCACTGGTTCCTCGTCTCGGACCTGGCCGGCATCCTCGGCGCGGCCGTCACCAACGTCTCCTGGCTGACTCTGCTCACCATCGGCCTGTTCGCCGGCACCTTCTACGTGCTGTGGCGCTCCTCGTTCGGTCTGCGGCTGCGCTCCTGCGGTGAGGCCCCCGTCTCGGCCGAGTCCCTGGGCGTCAATGTCTACTCGTACAAGTACGCGGCGGTGCTGGTCTCCGGCGCCCTGGCCGGTCTCGGCGGTGCCTTCCTCTCCATCGGGGTGCACTTCTACCAGGACGGCCAGACGGGTGGCCGCGGCTACATCGGTCTCGCCACGATGATCTTCGGCAACTGGCGTCCTGGCGGCGTCGCGATGGGCGCGGGCCTGTTCGGCTTCATGGATGCCATGCAGCTGCGCAGCGGCGGCCCGACCGTGCACGCCCTGCTGCTGGGCCTGGCCGCGCTGCTCGCGGTGATCGCGCTGTTCCGGCTGCGCGCCGCCAAGCGCACCCAGGCCGCGCTGTCGGCGCTGGCCGCGGTGGTCCTCATAGGCTGGTACTTCCTGGCCGACACCGTTCCGCTCGAACTGGTCGAGGCGAGCCCGTACATCGCCACCCTGCTCGTCCTCGCCCTCTCCTCCCAGCGGCTGCGGCCACCGAAGGCGAACGGCAGGCCTTACCGCCGAGGACAAGGCACATGACCCCAACGGTGCCGGTCGACTGGACCGCACTGCGCGCGCAGGCCCGGGACGCGATGTCCCGGGCCTACGCCCCGTACTCCCGCTACCCCGTCGGCGCCGCCGCCCTCGTGGACGACGGCCGCACCATCACCGGCTGCAACGTCGAGAACGCCTCCTACGGCCTCTCCCTGTGCGCCGAATGCGGCCTGGTCTCCGCCCTGTTCGCCGGCCGCACCGACAACACCGGCCCCGCCCCCCGCCTGACCGCCTTCACCTGCGTCGACGGCACGGGCGACCTGCTGGTCCCGTGCGGCCGCTGCCGCCAGCTGCTGTCCGAACACGGCGGCCCCGAGCTGCTGGTCGACACCGCGTCCGGCGTCCGCCCGCTGTCGGACCTGCTGCCGGACGCGTTCGGGCCGGGGCATCTGAAGGGGTGACGGGGGCCGGGGCGGGGGCTGACGGCATACGCGGCGACGCGGGGAGCCGTGAGCGTTCAGCAAGCGGCTCCACCCCCACCACCCACCCGTCTGTCGTGAAGTCGTCCACGGGGATGCCGGGCTCTCCCCTGGCGGACCGGCTGGTCATATCAGCCCGGTGCGGAGGGCGTAGGAGACCGCGTGCGCCCGGTTGCGCAGGTTCAGGCGCTTCATCAGGCCGTAGAGCACGTACTTGACGGTGCGTTCGGAAAAGGCGAGCTTCTCTGCGACCTCCGACAGCTCCAGTCCCTCCGCGACGAGGCGCAGGACCTCCACCTCGCGGGGGCTGACACCGGAGGCGGTCAGGCCGCGGGGTGTGAGGACCTCGTGGTGGGTCCACTGGACCTGCCGCATGAGGGTGCCCTGGAGGGCGGGGGGAAAGCTGCCGCCACCGCGCGCAACGGTGAGCAGTGCCTGGGAGAAGGCCGCCGGGGTGAAGCTGTCGCGCCACAGCACGGCGCGTACCCCGCGGTCGACCGCGGCGAAGATGTCGGCCTGCCACTGCCGTCCGACCAGCAGCGCGAAGCGTGCGTGCGAGGAGGTGGAGAGGCTGTGCAGCAGGCTGAGGGTGGCGGCGTTCGCGGTGTCCACCGCGACCACGGTCACGTCCGCCTGGTCCGCGGACGTCTCGCAGAAGCGCCGGTCGTGCTGTAGGTAGCTGGCCAGGCCGGCTTGGGTGAGGGTGTCGGGGGAGTGGATCGCCACCCCCACTCTCTGCGTGGGCGTTTGCTGAGGCATCAGACCTCCCACAGACAACGGAATAGTTCATCATTCAGTCAAGACGCCAATGGTGTCACGTACGGTTCTGATCACCGCCGGGCGCGGACCGCTGGTCACCAAACGACAGGGAAACCTGGCACCAGCGCCGATCGGTACCCGGCGGATTCGCCGGACGTCGGGTGTGGCCTCATGGCCTCAGTCGTCGACGAGGCCGGCGCCAGGCTTTCGGACCACCACCCGGCGGTTGCCTGCCGGGCCCGGAGTGAGGAGTCGGTCGATGCAGCAGCCCGGTCCGTCCCTGCCAGGCAGGGAGGACGACGTCCGCGCGGTCGCCCGCGCACTGGGCTCCACCGGCACTGCACGGACCGTGCTGGTCACCGGTGCGAGCGGAGTGGGCAAGACCACCGTCGTGGAGTCCGGCCGCCTGGCGGCGGTGCGGGGCGGCGCGAAGGTGCTGCGGCTCGGCCTGTCGACGGCCGAGGGGGAGCCGGGCACGGCGGCGCTGGTCGACGCGGTCTGCCGGCTGCTGGCCGGGATCAACGACGGCCGGCTGCCGGTGCGCGTGGTCGAGATCCGGCGGGTGGAACTGCGGACCGCCGGCCGCGACGGGGGGCTCGCCCTGCTGTCCACGATCGGCGAGGTCCTCACCGACGCGGCGGAGCACGTCCCGTTCTCCATGGTGGTGGACGGCATCGACGGCCTGCCGCCGGCCACCGCCTCCGCTCTGGGGCTGCTGCTGCGCGTCTTCCGGCCCGCCGGCCTGCCCGTGGTGCTGGCGTCCCGGCCGGCCGCGCCGGCACACCGCGGCGAACACCTGCCGCCGGCCGCCGATGACGTACTCGACCTGGGCCCGCTGGCGCCGGACGACGTGCGCGAACTGCTCTCGCGTCGGCTCGGCCACCCGGTCGAGCCCGACCTGGTGACGGCGGTGGCCCGCTCCCTCGGCCCCCTGAGGGGCAACCCCGGCGCCCTGCTCTCGGTGCTCGCCGGGATCGAACAGGACGGGGCGCTCCTGGAATTGGACGGCCGGATCGCCCTCAGCGAACCGGCGGGCGGCCTGCGCTTCGGCGGGGAGGCGGAGGAACTGGCCGCCCTCGGGTGGCCGGACCTCCCCCCGGACGCCGGGCGCACCCAGGTCGCGGCCGCGCTGGCCCGCCTGGTTGCCACGGCCGAGTTGCGCCTGGAGGACCTGCACCGCATGACGGCGCCGGACCGGGGGGCCAGGCCCGACGCCGTCCGGGCTGTGGACCAGCTGTTCACCCAGGGCGTGCTGATGGCCGACCAGGAGGGGCGGGTGGGATTCGCCGTGCCGGCGCTGGCGGCGGCGCTGCGGAAGCTGCCCGTCACCTGCGACGTGCCGGATCTGCACGCCCGTATCGTGCGTTCGGTTCTCGACCGGCTCGGCCCGGTCTCCGCGGGCACCGGCCACCCGCGACTGGCCGGCCACGCGATCGCCGTCGGCCCGGAGTTGGACGACGCGGTCGCGGTGCCGCTGCTGCTGGCGGCGGCCCGCAGGTACGCGCGGTTCTCCACGCCCCGGGCGGTCGCCGTCTACGGCGCGGCGCTGGACCGTATGCGGCCGGGACCGGAGGCGTCCGGCGTGCTGCGCCAGGCGCTGGAACTGGGCCTGCGGCACGCCGACCACGCCGGGTCGCTGGCGCTGGCGGAGCCGTTGACCGCCTGCCTCGACGCCGCGCCCGCGGACGCCGGGGCGGACCTGGACTTCAGCGCCCGCGCCTGGAGTATGGCGGCGCTGCACGAACACGGCCCCCGGCACACCGAGGCGGCGGAGGGCCGGCGCTGTGCCGCGCTGCGGCGGATACCGGCGGCGGCGGGGCTGGCGGCGCTGGGCGGGCGGTACGGGATCGGGCCGCTGACCCCCACGGTGTGGGCCGGCCCGCCCGAGACGGACGAGCCCCCTCGTGGCCCGCTGCCCACGCCGGCCGAGACCCGGCTGCTGGCGGCGGTGGTGGGCGGGCGCGAAGAGAGCGAACGGGCCCGTCGCGACCTGCCGGTGGCGGTCGAGGGGGCGGCCTGGGACCGGCTGCGTGGCGCCGCCGCGTACGGTGACCTGGCCGGTGCTCTGGAGACGGTGCTGGCGGACCGGTACGCCAAGGCCGGCGACAGCACCGCGGTGCGCTACCACGCGGTGGTCCGCGACTACCTCGCGGGCCGGTGGGACGAGGCGCTGTCCGGGGTCCGCCGGATCGAACTGCGCGGCAGGTCCCGCGATTCCTCCGGCGCCGCCCAGCTGGCCCGTGCGCTGGCGGGCGAGATCCACTTGATGCGCGGCGACACCGAGCGGGCCCGCGCATGGCTGGAGCTCATTCCCGGGACCGTCTGCCACTCCCTGATCGGGCGGGCGTGGCTGGGCGTCCGCTACGCGACGGGCGAGGCCGACGAGGCGTTCGAGCGAGCGTGGCAGGACGTCACGTGGGCGCGCGAGAGCGGTGTGCTCGCGGGCCTGGACCGGCTGTTACTGCGGATGCTCTCGTTGGGTTCGCGAGCGGAAGGCCGGGAGCGGGACTGCGAGCGGGCGCAGGAGGAACTGGAGGCCCTGCACCACGAGGTGGACTCCCCGATGACGCTGGAGTCCGTGCTCCTCGGGCGGGCGCTGCTGCACCGCGACGTCGGCAGCGTGCGGACCGCCCTCCCCTTGGTGCGGCAGCGCGGTGACCGGCCGCTGGCGCTGTTCGCCCGGGAGTGCCTGATCGCGGTGGGCGACGACCCCCAGGCCTGGTTGGACGAGGCCGTGCGGGAGTCGCAGTCGCTCGGGGCGGCGGCGTACCTGCGCAAGTTGCTTGCCGTCCGGGCGCGGCAGAACGGCCTGAAGCTGAGCGTGCCGCGGCGGCGGGCCGCGCCGAGCAGGCTGAGCGAGAGCGATATGCGGCTGATCGACCTGGTGAGCGACGGCGAGACGAACCGGCGGATAGCCGCCCTCATGGCGTGGAGCGAGAAGACCGTGGAGCAGCGGCTGACCCGGCTCTTCCAGCGCACCGGGTGCCGTTCCCGCACGGAGTTGGCCGCGTCCCGGCTCGACGGGAGCCTGGCCCGGCTGGGCCTGCTGCCCCATGTGCCGGCAGCAGGGGGCGATGCTCGCTCCGTGGCGCCACCCGGCGATGCGCACCCGCTGGAGTGACGGAAGGTTCGTCGTGGGCGCCGCCCGGCCGGGCCGGGCGGCGCCTGCCGGGCGGCGCCGGGGCACCGCCCGGGATCAGGCCGCGGACGGCGACGGCGAGGGGCCGCCGGGCGTACGGGCCGGACGGCCCCTGCCCGACGCCGGGAGCCCGGGGAGCCCCGTGAACTCCGTGAACGCGGGGAGCCCCGTGAGCCCCGTGAACTCCGTGAATTCCGTGAACTTCAGGAACCCGACCAGGCCCAGTCGGTGTCGGCGGGTCCGCAGGGCCGCAGTTGGAGGCGGGCGTCGGGGCCGGCGCCCGGCCCCCCGTTGACGCCCAGGCACAGGCCGCCGCTCCGGGGGTTGCGGAGCTGGTAGTGGTTGTCCTGTCCCGGCCAGATGTACCAGGTCTGGTTGTCCTGGGTGCTCCCATTGCACGGGAACTCGGAGACCTTGGTGCCCGCCGGCTTCCCGCCGAGGTCCGGCAGGTCCATGCACAGATTGTCCTTGGTGTTGCGGATCACGAAGAGGTTCGCGCCCCCCGGTCCCTTGTCCTGGACCATCTGGAGGTTCCACATCTGGTTGTCGGCGCCGCCGGCCTGGCAGTGGAACTCGTTGACGGGACCGTTGGACGCCCCGTTGCCCAGGTCCGGCAGGTCGGCGCAGAGGCCGGTGGCGCGGTTGTGCAGCAGCACCTGGGAGGCGCCTCCGAACAGCCGGGCGCTTGCCGGGGCGAGCGGACCGCCCGAAAGCGCGTTCATCGCCGGGGAGTTTGCCGTCGGGGCGCCGCCGGGGCCGGCCGGGGGACCGCTCCCCGGGCGGGGCTTCGGCTTCGGGGCGTGGTGCCCCGCGGAGGTGGAGGGCGAGGCGGAGGCGGCGGCGGACCTGGAGGCGGAGGGCGAGTGGGAGCCGGAGGGGGACGGCGCCCGGCCCCCGGGCACGGCGTCCTGCGGGATGTCCGCCAAGGCGCCCTGACGGTCCGTGGACTTGCCGTGCGAACCCGACGTCATGAGCAGGAACGGCACCGACAGCAGAGCCACGCCGCCGACCGCCGCGGCGAGCAGCGTCCTGCGGGGATTGCGCTGCCGCGCCGTCGGCGGTGTGGTCGGCGGGGAGGTCTTCCCGGCTGTGGCCGGTGTTGGCGGGGACGTTTTCCCGGCTGTGGCGGGCGTCGGCGGGGAGGTTTTCCCGTCCGTGGCCGGTGTCGGTGGGGAGGTTTTCCCGTCCGTGC
>NZ_JBSHBP010000036.1:73816-87715 GCF_053612065.1 Streptomyces sp. NPDC054765
ATTTCCCGTCCGTGGCCGGTGTCGGTGGGGAGGTTTTCCCGTCCGTGCCCGGCGCCGGCGAGGAGGTTTCCCCGTCCGTGCCCGGCGAGTTGCGGGTGCCGGGGCGCGGCGCCTCCGTGCGGTCCGCGTCCTGGTCCCAGAGTGCGGGTGAGCCGTCGGCGAGCGTCTGCATGCGGGCCGCGGCCCGCATGCGCTGCATCAGGCGCCCCCGCAGCCGAGCGCCGGCCGGGCTCTTTGGGGTGCGGTTCGGTGGTGGGGAGCCGGAGATGCCGGGGTCCGGAACCGCCGGATCGGCGGAGGGCGCCGGGAGCCCCGGGCGCTCCGCGTCGTGGGGCTCCCGCCGTGAGGAGCGTGAGAGCTGCGCAGTCAGGGCGTGCCTCCTTGACGGGGTGGCTGGGTGAGGTGGGGGGCCGGCCGTGGCCGGTCTCGCCTGTCCGGGATGCTAGTGGTTCTCCCCGGAAGCGGGACCCGCCCCGCCCGCCACGTCCCGGCGTTTGGCGCGGGCGTACATCGGTGCGCGTACAAACGGGCAGTGTCCGCAGGGGAGTTCAGAGACCTCGGGTGCTGTCACTGTGTCACATGAGGGCCGCTCCACGGCGCGTACGACGAGGTGCGCACCACCCCGCCGGCCGCTGCGGGCGCGCCCGGTCCGGCCGTGGGGCCCTGTGGGCCGGACCGCGGGAGAACGTAACCTCCTTGTAGCGATACCTGAGTGGTGCGTGACACCCGAGTGGTGTGTGACACCTGAGTGGTGCGTGACACCCGCGTGGTGTGTGACACCCGCGTGGTGAATGACACCCGAGACCGCTCCGGGCACCAGGCCCGCTTCGGGCACCAGGCCTGCTCGTACGGCGGGGGCCCACCGGGCGGCCGGCCCCCCGCCGACGGCGGTCCGGCAGGCGCACTCTGCTGGAGGAGACATGGGCAACCGAAGCGGTCCGGCCGCGGACGACTTCGCCGCGAAGCCGTCGCGCGCGGGCCCGGCGGACGGCGCCGACCGGGACCCGGCGCACCTGCCCGGTCGCGAGCGGGCGCTGGAGCACATCCGGCAGCGCCTCTTCGCCTCCGAGGGGCCGAACCTGCTGGTCGTCGAGGGGGAACGCGGCGTCGGCCGTTCCACGTTCGTCCACGCCCTCGCCACCGGGGCACGTGCGAAGGGGAGGGAGGTCTCGTTCCTGGTCTGCGGCCCCGAGGACGGCCGGCGCCCGCTGCTGCTGGCGCTGCGGCTGGTCAAGGCGCTCGCACCACACCGGCAGTCCCCGCCCAGGTCGCGGCGGGCCGGCGGCGGGGCGGCGGACGCGCTGGCCGCCGTCGAGCGCGGGGAACCGGCCGCCATGGGCCAAGCGCTGGTGGTCGCCCTGGCGCAGTCCGCCCCCCTGACCCTCGTGGTCGACGACGCCCAGCATGCCGACACCGAGTCGCTGGACCTGCTCGGCGGCGTCGACCTCGAACGGGTCGCGCCCGACGTGCGGCTGGTCCTGTCGGTGCTCCGGCACGGCGGGGCCGGGCGGTACACGCCCGGTGGTGGCCCGAGCGGCGGGGTGGAGCGCCTGGCGCACCGTCGCGGCGCGCACCGCACCGTCCTGCCGCGTCTGGAGCGGGCGGAGGTCGCCGCGGTCGTCAGCCGGCGGCTGCACGCGGTCGCTGACCCTGAACTGGTCCGCGAGGCACACGACATGAGCGGGGGAGTGCCGGCGGCGGTCGACGTCCTGCTCACCGCGTGGTCCCGGAACGGCGCGACCCGGACGGTCGACGGCCGGGTCCTGCTGTGTCCGGGCACCCCGCCGCCGGTGCTGCCGGACGAGGACCGGTTCGTCGCGGCGCTGCGCGCGCTGGGCGAGCCGAGCCGCACGGTGGCCGCGGCGCTGAGCGTCCTGTGGCCGCTGGGCCGGGTGGCCGCGGCACACGTGGCCGAGGCGACCGGATTGTCCGCGGCGCTCGTGGACGACGGCCTGCGCGCCCTGATCGCCGCGGGGATCGTGGTGGAACTCCCCGGCCCCGAGGGCGCTCCGCCCCGCGGGTGGGCTTTCTCCGTCCCCCTGGTGGAGCACACGGTCCGGCGCCGGCTGGGCCCCCTGGAACGCAACCGGCTGTCGGTCGCCGCGGTGACGGCGGTCCGGGACGCGGCGGACGCGCGGCGGGCCGGGACGCAGGGGGCCGGGACGCGGGGGGCCGCGGCGGAGCTGCTGGCCGAGGCCGACCCCGACACCTACCTGCCGGACCGGCTCGCCGAGGTGGACTCCGGCCTGGACCGCCGGCGTGTGGTGGCCGAGTTGGCGGCGGCGGCCGACCGGCTGCACCCCGACGCGGGCCGGCGGGGCATGCTGCGGTGGCTGCGGACCGCCGTCCGCTTCGCCGAGGAGCCGGAGGTACGGGACGACCTGACCCTGCGGTACGTGGGGATGGCCTACACCGCGGGCGAGTACGAGGCGGCCCGGCCCGCCGCCGTCTCGGTACTGCGCGACCCGGCCGGCTTCGGCGTCGTGGCGCTCCAGGAGGCCGCGGCCCTGTTGGTGGGGTCCGCGGCCGCCGCCGGCGACCGGATATGGCTGGACCGGCTGGCCTCGGGCCACTGGTGGCGGATGCAGGGTCTGCCGGTCGCGGTGGAGGTGACCGGGCGGGCCCTGGCGCTGTGCGGGCAGGGCCGGTGGACGCAGGCTCTGGCGCTGCTCACGGAGACCGGCCGGGAGGGGGACGATGCACGGGCCGCCCAGGGGGACGACGCACGGGCCGCCCGGGTGCTCCCCGCGCTGTTCCGCGCCGTGGCCGAGCTCGTCTGCGGTGAGCCGGAGCGGTTCGTCCGGTCACTGACCCTGCCGGAGGTGAGCGAACTGTCCCGCTACGGGCGGTACGCGGTGACCGTGATCCAGGTGGACCAGCTCCTCGGCGCGGGGGACCTGCGGGAGGCCGGGGCGGTCCTGGCCCGCCGGGGGATGACCGAGAAGGCGCTCCCCGCGTACAGCCTGTTCCTCTGGCGCCACCTGGAGGGCCGGTGGGACGACGCGCTGGCGGCGGCACGGCGGGGCCTGGTGAGCGGTCAGGCCGACGCGCCCGCACCCGGGCACCACCTGCTGCCCGAGCGCATGTCGGCCGTCCTGCTCGCTCGTGGCCGCACCCGGAGCGCCCAGTGCGTCCTGGACGACGCGCGCGGGCGGGCGACCGGGCCGTCCGAGTCCCTCCTGGACCGCGCCGAGGCGGAACTGGCGCGGACGCTCGGCGACCTCTCCGGTGCCGAGCAGACACTGCGGCGGGGGCTGAAGGCCGCCGAGGCCGGCGGGTACGTCTACGGCACCGACGAGCTGTGGGCCGCCCTGGTCCAGGTGTGCCTGGACACCGGCCAGGTCTCCGCGGCGGCGGAGTGTGTGCGGGAGCTGGAGCGGGTGGCGGAGCGGACCGGCCAGGGCCGCGCGCACCTGCTCCACCTGCGCGCCGCGGCCCAACTCCCCGGGCAGGACGCGACCGTGGTCCGGGACCTCCTGCGGGAGGCGGTGGACCTGGCCCGCTCCAGGAGCCAGCCGTTCGAGACCGCCGAGACGCTGCTTGCCGCGGCGTCGGCGAGCGGCGGCCCGGCACCCTGGCTGTACGAGGCGTATCAGCTGTTCGGCGACGTCGGCGCGCCGCTGTGGCGGTTCCGCACCCGCGTCGCCATCCGGGAGAGCCGGCACCCCGTCCCCGGGCGCAAACAGGCCACCGCGGAGAACGAGCAGCTGTTGGCCGTGCTCGTCGCCGAGGGGCTGTCCAACCGTCAGATCGCCGCCGTCCTCGGCCTCAGCGAGGACGCCGTGGCCAACCGGCTCACCCGGCTCTTCGCCCACGTCGGTGTGCGGTCCCGCGCGGAGGTCGTGGCCGCGGTGCGCACCGGGCACCCGCTGGGCACTCCGGAGCGGTGACGGGCCGCCCCACGTGGGGCGGCCCGCCACAAAGCGGCTCAATTCGCACGGACGTCCTACATGCCAGGTTTCCCCATGGCTTGCGCGAAGGGGCAGCTCCGGGGGGTATGCGGCCTTCCCGTCGTGGCACGATCGCCCCGTTCGGTCCTCCGCACACCGCATATCCCAGGAGAGTGCGCGCATGCCGCAACTCATGCTCGTCGACACCGTGCGCGTGGCGATACACGCGCCCGAAGGCGTCGTCCGTGCCGGTCTGGTCAGCTACCTCCAGCACGACCGCGAACTGACCGAGGTGCCCGTCACCGACGTACGCGACGGCGACGTCGTGGTGGTGGCCACCGACGTCGCGGACGCCTCCGTGCTGGAGTCCCTGCGCGGGCTCAGCGACGCCGCGGACGTCCTGTTCGTCCTCGTCGTGGCCAAAATGCAGTGGCGCGCCGACATCTCCGCGGCCGTCGACCGCGGGGTGCGGGCGGTGCTGTGGCGCGACTCCTTCACCCCGGCCGACTTCACCCGGACCCTGCTCGCCGTCGCGCAGGGCGGCGGCAGTTTCCCCGCCTCCCTCCAGGGGACGCTGATGGAGCAGGTCCAGGTCACCCAGCGCGAGGTCCTGGTGCCCCGGGGCCTGGCGGCCTCCGGGATCAGCTCCCGTGAGATGGACGTGCTGCGGCTCGTCGCCGAGGGCGAGGAGCTGTCGCAGATCGCCGCGAAACTGTGCTACTCCGAGCGCACCATCAAGTACGTGCTGTACGGCGTGATGAAGCGGCTCCGGCTGCGCAACCGCGCGCACGCCGTCTCCTACGCCATCCGCTCCGGCCTCATCTGACGGCGCGCCGGGCCATCCGGCAGAGTGCCGCCGGGCCGCCGGGGCAGGGCCCCCACACCACCGCGCGACGCCGACGCCGCGGGGGCGGCCGGACCACCGCTGAACTGGCAGGCACAGTTCCGCTGTCCGGACGGACATTCTTCCATCATCGGTTCCCGTCGTCGCGCCGCCCCTCCCTACTGTGAAAAGGGCAGCCGTGCTGCCATGCCGCGGCGCCGTCCGGGCCCACCACCATCCTGAAGGACAGACCGATGAGCACCGTGGTCGTCAACCGCTCGCCTCGTGTCCCCGGCCCCGAGGCCCCGGAGGGACAGATCGAGCTGGCCGAACCTCCCGCCCTCGGCGAGCCCGCCACCGCGGACTTCACCTCGGTACTGGTCTACCTGCCGATGCTGCTGGGCGTGGGTGCCATGGCGATGATGTTCACCCTCGGTGCCAAATCTCCCACGACGTTCCTGATGTCCGGGATGATGGGCACGGCGATGCTGAGCATGGCGCTCACCCAGATCGGCCGCCGCGGCGCCGAGCGCAAGCGCAAGATGCGCGCCGAGCGCCGCGACTACCTGCGCTACCTCGCCCAACTGCGCCGCCAGGTGCGGCAGGCGGCTGCCGAGCAGCGCGCCGCGGCCTACTGGGACAACCCGCGCCCGCAGGACCTGTGGGCGATGGCGTCCGGGCCGCGTCTGTGGGAGCGCAGGGGCGGGCACGAGGACTTCGCCGAGGTGCGCATCGGCCTTGGCTCCCGCAGGGCGGGCCTGGCCCTGGCGCCGCCGGAGACCAAGCCGGTGGAGGACCTCGAACCGCTCTCGGCGATCTCGCTGCGGCGCTTCACCAAGGCGCACCAGAACGTCACCCACCTGCCGGTGACGGTGCCGCTGCGCCGGTTCACCAGCGTGGAGCTGGCCGGCGACGGCGAGGCCGCACTCGGCCTGCTGCGTGCCCTGATCGGCCGGCTCGCCGTGGCGCACGCGCCGGACGAGATGCGCATCGCCCTGCTCACCGACGCAGTGGGGCGCACCGAATGGGACTGGCTGAAGTGGCTGCCCCACAACGCACACCCGCACCTGGAGGACGAGACCGGTCCGCTGCGGCTGGTGTCGGACGACCATGACGTGCTGCTGGACCTGCTCGGCCCCGAGGTGACCGAGCGCCCCGAGCACGACCCCGGCTCGCCGCCCCGACCCGGCGAGCCCTTCGTCGTCGTGCTCGCCTACCGGGCGTACCTGCCCGAGACCTCCCGGCTGCTGGCGGACGGCATCCGCAATGTCGTGCTGCTGGACGCCACCGGCGCGATGACCGGCGGCCCCGACGTGCTGCGGCTGTCCGTGCGGGACGGCGAGGTGGAGTACCCCTCGGGGGACACCGCCGTCACGGCGAGAGCCGACACGCTGAGCGCCTCGGCCGCCGAGGAACTCGCCCGCGTCCTGGCGCCGATGCGCACCAGCAGCGGCGGCATCGACCTCGTCGAACAGCCGCTGGAGACCGACTTCGACCTCGCCACCCTGCTCGGCGTCCGCGACCCGCGCTCCTTCGACGTGCCCTCCCTGTGGCGCACCCGGACGGCCCAGAGCTCGCGGCTGCGGGTGCCGATCGGCATCACCGAGGACAACGAGGTCCTGGAGCTGGACCTCAAGGAGTCCGCCCAAGCCGGTATGGGCCCGCACGGCCTGCTGATCGGCGCGACCGGTTCCGGCAAGAGTGAACTGGTGCGCACCCTGGTCATCGGGCTCGCAGCGACGCACTCCTCGGACATCCTCAACTTCGTGCTGGTGGACTTCAAGGGTGGCGCGACCTTCCTCAACATGGACCGGTTGCCGCACACCTCCGCGGTCATCACCAACCTGGCCGACGAGCTCCACCTCGTGGACCGCATGCGGGACTCGCTCCAGGGCGAGATGATCCGCCGTCAGGAGCTGCTGCGCGAGAGCGGGCACTCTTCCCTCTACGACTACGAGAAGGCACGGCTCGGCGGCGCGCCGCTCACCCCGCTGCCGTCCCTGGTGATCGTGGTGGACGAGTTCTCCGAACTGCTGGCCACCAAGCCGGAGTTCGTCGAGTTGTTCGTCACCATCGGGCGCCTCGGCCGGTCGCTGGGCGTGCACCTGCTGCTGGCCTCCCAGCGTCTGGACGAGGGCCGCATCCACCGGGTCGAGGGTCACCTGTCGTACCGGATCGCGCTGCGCACCTTCTCCTCGATGGAGTCCCGCAGCGTCATCGGCGTCGGCTCCGCCTACGAGCTGCCGTCCGCACCGGGCAACGGCTACTTGAAGGTCGACACCACCAACCTGGCCCGCTTCAAGGCCGCCTACGTCTCGGGCGCCGCCCCCCTCTCGCCGACCACGTCCCGCCCGACGGAGGCGATCGCCGGCACCCAGGAGATCGTCGCCTTCGGCATGGAGCAGCGCACCCCGGTGCGGCAGGACGACACGGAGACGGCCGAGGAGCACACCGCGCAGCAGACGCCGACGGCCGAGCCGGCCTCCGACGAAGCGGAGAGCCTGCTGGAGGTCCTGGTGGACCGGCTGGAGGGCGCCGGCCCGCCGGCCCGCCAGGTGTGGCTGCCGCCGCTGGACTTCTCGCCCAGCCTCGACCAGTTGCTGCCCGGTATCGTCCCCGACCCGGAGCGCGGCATGAGCGCCGTCGACTACCCGGCGCTCGGCGCCCTGCGCGTACCGCTCGGCATGGTCGACCGGCCCTACGAGCAACTGCGCGAACTGCTGGTCGCCGACCTGTCCGGCGCCGACGGCCACCTGGCCATCGCCGGCGCCCCGCAGAGCGGCAAGTCCACGACGCTGCGCACCCTGATGCTCTCCCTCGCCCTCACCCACACCCCGCGCGAGGTGCAGTTCTACTGCCTCGACTTCGGCGGCGGCGGTCTGCAGTCCACCGCGGGCCTGCCGCACGTCGGCTCGATCGCCACCCGCATGGAGCGGGACCGCGTGACGCGCACCGTGGAGGAGCTCAGCCAGCTGCTGGAGGCCCGCGAACGGCGCTTCACCGAGAACGGCCTGGAGTCGATGACGGCGTACCGGCAGATGCGGGACAGCGGCCAGATCGACGACCCCTACGGCGACGTCTTCCTCGTCATCGACAACTGGGGCACCCTCAAGCAGGACTTCGAGGAGCTGGAGCCGCGCATCACCGACCTGGCGGCCCGGGGCCTGTCCTTCGGCCTGCACGTAGTGGCCTCCGCGGTGCGCTGGTCGGAGATCCGGCCGCGCGCCCGCGATCTGTTCGGCAGCAAGCTCGAACTCCGCCTCGGTGACACCGTGGAGTCCGAGCTCGGCTCCAAGCTCGCCGCGAGCGTGCCCCAGCAGCCGGGCCGCGGCCTGACCAAGTCCAAGTTCCACTTCCTGTCCGCGCTGCCCCGCCTGGACAGCTCCTCCGCGACCGAGGACCTCACCGCGGCGACCAGGTCGGCCGTCGCCGAGATCGACACCTTCTGGACCGGACGGCAGGCCCCCGGCGTGCGGATGCTGCCCGCCAAGCTGCCGCTGGACAAGCTCCCGGCGCCCGAGGGCGACCTGCGGGTCTGCGTCGGCTGGGACGAGCAGCGCCTCGCCCCGGTGTGGCACGACTTCGGGGCCGCCCCGCACCTGATGGTCTTCGGCGACGCCGAAACCGGCAAGACCAACGTCCTGCGCCTGACGATCGACGCCATCACCCGCCGCTACCAGCCGGACGAGGCCCGCATCCTGCTCGCCGACACCCGGCGCGATCTGCTCGGCCTCGTCCCCGAGGAGTACCGGGTGGGTTTCGCGGTGGACGGCGAGAGCCTCACCCAACTCGCCGGCAGCGCCGCGGTATCGGTCGGCAAGCGCGTCCCCGGTCCCGACATCGCCCCCGAGCGCCTGCCCCGGCGCGACTGGTGGTCCGGGCCGAGGCTCTTCATGCTCGTCGACGACTACGACCTCTACGGCGGTGGGCCGGGCAGCGGTTCGCCGCTCAGCCCGCTCGCCCCGATACTCGCCCACTCCGTGAACATCGGCCTGCATCTGGTGATCTCGCGTTCCACCTCCGGAGCCGGCCGCGCCATGATGGACCCGGTGCTGCGCCGGATCTGGGAACTGGGCAACCCGGCACTGCTGCACTCCTACCCCAAGGAGGAAGGCAAGTTCATCGGTGAGGCCAGGCCGCGGACCCTGCCCCCCGGCCGTGCGCAGCTCGTCACCCGCCGCGGTGTGCGCCTGATGCAGGTCGGATACGCGGGTCCCTGACGCCAGGCCCGCTCCCGTCCTCCAAGCCACCGCGAACCCCCGCTTCCAGGAGCACCATGACCACCGCCATACCCGCCCCCCGCACCTCGGGAGCGGTCAGCACCGAGGTGTGCCGGCTGACCATCGCCGGGCCGGCCGGCCGCGCAGACCTGGCCGTCCCCGCCACCACCTCCGTCTCCGCCCTGCTGCCGGTGCTGCTGCGGCGGGTCTCCACCGACCCCGGCAGGCCGGCCTCCACCTGGACCCTGCAACGCCTGGGCGAGGCGCCCCTCGACCTGGACGCCACGCCGCAGAGCGCGGGCCTCCTCCACGGCGACGTCCTCTACCTGCGGCCCGCCGACGACCCGATGCCGGAGTGGGAGTACGACGACGTCTCCGACGGCGTGGGCCAGGCCGTCGGCGCGCACACCGACCGGTGGCGCCCGGAACTGACCCGCCGGCTCTTCCTCGGCCTGGCCTGCCTGGTGCTGGCCACGCTGGCAGCGGCCGTCCCGGTGCTCGGGCACGGAGTCCTGGTCCCTGTGCTGTACGCCGTGTCCGCCCTCGTGCTCGGCGCCGGCTGCGCGTTGGACCAGCAGTGGTCCAACGACCGCGGGATCGCGCTGGTCACCGGCGTCGGCGCGTGCGCCAACGCGGCGCTGGCCGGTCTGACGTCCCTCGGCTCCGCCGCCGCCCTGCTCTCACCAAAACCCGGTGACGTCCTGCTCGGCGGGGCCGCCGCCCTCGTGGCCGCCGTCGTCCTGCTGCCCGTGTCCCGGATACCGGTCGCGGTCACCGGCACCGTGCTCTCCACCGCGGTCCTCGTCGCGCTCACCGCGGGGGTCGGCGTCCTGTTCGACTGGGACGGGGCACGCAGCGCCGGCACGGTGGCGGTCACCGCGTTCTTCTTCGGGCACCTCGCGCCCCGCGCGTCGCTGCGGATGGCCCGGCTGCGGGTGCCGCAACTGCCGCACAACGCCGCGGAGCTCCAGGAGGACGTCGACCCCCTCGCCGAGGACCAGGTCAAGCGCAGGACCGCCATCGCCGACGCGTTCTTGACGGTGGTCACCGGCGCCACCGCCGCGCTCTGCTCGGGCGCCTTCGTGCTGACGGCGCACGCCGACGGGTGGATCGGCCGGCTCTTCCCGCTGGTGTTCGCCACCGCGGTGCTGCTGCGCTCCAAGCACCTGAACGCGACCTGGCAGCGGGTGCCGACCGTGCTGTGCGGGGTGCTCGGCCTGCTCGCCGGGGTGCTCGCCTGGACCGCGTCGCTGACCTCCCCCGCCGGGCGCTGCGCACTGCTGGTCGGCCTGCTGATCGGCGCGCTGCTGGTGCTGGTCGGCGCGTGGCGGCTGCCCACCGCCCGCCTGCTGCCGGTGTGGGGGCGGATGGCGGACATCCTGGAGATGCTGACGGCGCTGGCCCTGCTGCCGCTGCTGCTGCAACTCCTCCACGTCTACGCGCACGTGCGTGCCGCGGTCAGCTGAGGGGGCTCGGTGCAAACACGTCGCGACCACTTGCACGCCTACCAGTTCGCCACCGGACGACTGGCCTCGGCGCTGGTCTCCGGTACCCCTGGCAACGGCGAGGCGCCCATGCACAGCGCGGGGCTGGGCGCCATGTTCGGCGCCATGCTCGCCGTGCTGCTGGTGATCGGCTCCGTCGTCTTCGGTTTCCTCAAGCCCGCCGAGGACACCTCCTGGAAGCACACCGGCGCCCTGGTCGTGCAGAAGGAGACCGGCACCCGCTACCTCTACGTCAAGGGCGAGCTCCATCCGACCCTGAACTACGCCTCGGCGCTCCTGGCCGCCGGCAGCGGCGCCACCGTCACCGAGGTGTCCCGCGCGTCGCTGTCCCACATGCGGCGCGGCTCGACCCTCGGCATCGCCGGCGCCCCCGACGACGTCGCGGAGCCGGGCGCCCTGCTGACCGGCGCCTGGGCCGACTGCCTGCGGCCCGGACCGCAGGCCGTCGAGCGGCTGGACTTCGCCCCGCAGTCCGCCCGGCCCGTCCCGGACGACACCCGGGTACTGGTCGCGGGCCCGCACGACAGCCGCTACATGGTGTGGAAAAACACCAAGTACCCCATCGAGGGGCGGTCCTCGCTGCTGGCCCTCGGCCTCGACACCGAGCGGCCGATCCAGGCCACCCCGGCGTGGCTGGACGCGCTGCCCACCGGCGCCACCGTCGGCCCCGCCGCGATCCCCGGCGCGGGCCACGGCGGTCGGACGGTGGCCGGCAGCCAGGCCACCGTGGGCAGTCTCTTCCGTACCGTCGTCGGCAGCACCCACCACTACTACGTGCTCCGCAACGACGGGATGGCCCCGCTCAACCAGACCGAGGCCGCGCTCCTCGCCGCCCAGCCGGGCGGCCGGCAGCCGGTGGGCGTGAGCCCCACGGACATCGCCGCCGTCCCGTCGTCCTCCGACTCCTCCCTGCTGCACCGCCTCCCCGACCTGCTCGCCGGCAAGGACGCGACCTCCGACAGCGGCGGCGCGCTGTGCCTGCGGCGGTCCACGTCCCACAACAAGGTGCACAGCACCGTGGTGCGGGAGAGCGGCCGGGTCATGACGGCGCGCACGGTGGCCGTGATCCCCACGGAGCACGCGGTGCTCGCCGCGCCGCCCAAGCAGCCCGGCGCCACCAGTGACCCGGCCCAGTACCTGATCACCGACCAGGGTGTGAAGTACGAGCTGGTCGGACCGGCCCGCCAGGCGCTCGGATACGGCAGCGCCACCCCCCGGACGCTGCCGTCGACGACACTCGACCAGATACCCAACGGCCCGCGGCTCAGCCGCTCCCGGGCCGTCACCGTGGGGGGAGTCGACTGACGATGGCACGCGCCTTCGAGGAGGACTCCGCGGCCCGCCGCGACCTCACCCCTCGGCTCTCCACCCGATTGGCGCGCGCGGCCCTGCGCGCCGTCGGCCCGACGCTGGAGTCCAGGAACGTCGGCAACGCGCTCCTGGTCCATCCGCGCGGCTTCGTCGACAACCGGGCGCTGGCCTTCTCCCAGCGGCTGGCCGCCGATCCGCAGCACACCCTGGTCGTGCTCGACCTGCCGGCCCGGCCGGAGGACGACGTGTGGGAGACCGTGGCCCGCACCCTGGAACGCGCGGGCCGCAGTTTCCGGCTCGTCCCCGGCCGCGGCACCCGCGAGGACGTCCAACGCGCCGCGCAGTGGCTCGCCGACCGGCTGGAACGCATCGTGCTGGCCCCCGACGGCCCGCTGGTCCCCGCGGCCGGCGGTGCGCTGTTCGTGCCCGTCGACCACGGGCTGGGCTGGCTGCGCTACCGGCCCCGCATGCCGTCGGCCCCGGACTCGCGGCGCTTCCCCAAGCCGCAGTGGGAGTACTCGGTACCGGACCAGCCGTGGTCGACCGGCCCCGGCGGGACGGCCGAGCCGCTGCCCGGGGGCGTGTGGCTGCGGGGCTCCTGGGAGGACGCCGCCACGCCCGACCACCGCCGGCGCCTGATCGACCTGCTCGTCGGCGACCCGGATCTGCTCGGCGTCGCGCTCGGCACGCCGGGCGCCTCGTCCGCGCTGCCGCTGGAGGAGGTCGCCGCGTTCTGGAAGACCCTGCCCAGCAGCGCGCACCACCTCGTGCGGTTCGTCCCCTACGGCCCGGTGGCCGTCCCGGACGGGGCCCCGCTGGGGCAGGCACTCGCCGACCTGCTCGGCCGGCGCGTCGCCGTCTACGCCGGCCTGCCCTCGGCCGGCCCGGAGGCCGGGACCCGGGAGGTCCGCACGCTCCAGGCCGACGGGACTCTGGGGTGGCGCCCGTACGCCGACGAGTTCGGCTTCACGCCGCGCGGGCCGAACGGCGAACCGGCCATGGCACCGGTGCCGCTGAACACCCGGGTGCCCACCGGCGCCACCGCCGCGGTCGCGCCCGGCGTCTACCGGCACGCGCCCGACGTGCTCCTTGAGGTCGTGCAGAGCGGCCTGTGGGTACGGCCGACCACCGAGCCGCACGACGGGTACGTGGTGCGCTCCGTCCCTGCCGACCCCGCCTTCCCCGCCATCCTGTACGACCAGACCGACCCGGTGATCGCCGACCGCATGCGGACCGTCGCCCATGAGCTGCTGCCCGCCCTGGATCCGGCGTTCCGCGACCGCACCCGTGTGCTGCCCTCCAGTGAGGCGGGGAGGGTGCCGCCGGGCGGCTACCCGCTGCCTGCGGTCGAGGTGCTGCCGACGGCGGCGCGGAGCGCGCCCGCCGTCGCGCCCGGCCGTCCGGGCGGCTGGATGCTGGAGGACCGCACGGGTGCGCAGTCGCCCCTGTCGCTGCCGTCCTCGCAGGGCCCCGCCGGCTGGACCGACCAGGCGCCCGCGGCCGGGCCCGGCACGGTGGGCCGGCCGGCTGCCCCGGGCCCGGCCCCCGCCGAGGACCGGGCCGCGCCCCCGCTGCCCGGACGCCTGGATGCCGGCCCCGCGACGGTGCATCTCAGGCTGCCCCGGACGCCGGCCCCGGTCACCCGCCCGGTGACGGGTCCGGAGCAGGCCGGTCCGCCGGCCGCTCCCGTCGCAGGGACGACGACCACCGGGACGGGCCCGGCGGCCCCCGCCGCGCCGACCTCTCCCGCACCGACTCCTTCTACACCGACTCCTTCCACACCGACCCCTCCGGCACCCATCCCTCCCGCGGCGCCCCCCGCCCCGGGGCCCGGTCCGGAGTGGACGGGGTCCGGTCCGGAGTGGACGGAGGACGTGCCGCCCGCCAACCCCCCGGCCCCGCCCGCCGGTTCGCCGGCCGACCCGCAACCCGCCGCACCGGCCGAGCCCGTGTCGCCCGACCCTGTGTCGCCCGACCCCGCGCCGGCCGAGCCCCCGCCCGCCGCGCCCGAGCCCGCCGCGCCCCAGGCCCCGCCCCCGCCGCCGGCCCCCGCGTCGCCCGGTCCCAGCCTGCCGAGCATCCGCCTGGAGTCCTCGCTCACGCAGCCGCCGGCCGCGACGCCGCCCCCGGCCCCGCGCCGGGACGACACC
>NZ_JBSHBP010000037.1:0-87357 GCF_053612065.1 Streptomyces sp. NPDC054765
ATCCCGGAGGGGCGCCCCTGACGCGTAGTGGTGACGGCCGGGGTCAGTGACCGGCGCTCGCCGACCCGGAGGGCTTGGCGGAGCCGGAGGGCTTGCCCGAGTGCGAGGGCTTGGCGGAGCCCGACGGGGACGCCGAACCGGACGGCTGCGGCAGCTGCGAGGGGCCGTAGCCCGCGAAGTAGTTGTTCGCCGGGACGACATAGGCACTGATCTTCACCTTGCCGGTGGAGCTGAGCGCGAACGTCAACGGCTGGGCGTTCCCGTCCTGGACGGCCTCGCGGCCGCTGGCCAGGACGGCCGAGGCGTTGCCCTGGCCGCCGATCAGGACGGAGCCGCCGGCGGGGACGGTGATCGCGCCGGAGCCGCCGCCGGCCGGCGAGAGCTTGGCCGACTCACCGGTGCCGTCGACGGAGATCGCGGTCAGCTTCTGGTCCGTGGTGCCGTTGTTGAAGACCGTCGCGGAGACCACGGCCGGGCCCTTGGCGTTCACGTCGGGCTGGGTGATGACGGACGCGTTCTGGACCTTGATGTCGCCGACGGAGGTCGCGGCATTGTCCGGCTTGACCTCCAGCGTCTGGGCGTCGTTCCCGGCCCCGCACGCGGACAGCGTGGCGATCGAGAGCGAAAGGACGGTGGCGGCGAGGACGCCGCGTCGAAGGCTGCGGCTCACGGCGGCGGCATCTCCTTGACGAGCTACGGCGGCCGAACGTTCGTGCCCGGTCGCGGATGGGCGGCTGGGGCGGCACTGCGTACGCGTCATGACGACGGGTGCGTAAAGCCGCCCTAAGGGTGTGTCAGCGCCGCTAGGTTACCGAGCCGTCCCCACGCCGCCGCACCCGACCCGCCCCCAGCGCGCTCAGGCGCCCACGACCCCTGCCCGAGTGGGCGTTTCCCGGCCCCGGCGAGCCGGGGAAAGAGCCGGCGGACGCCGCGCCGCCCTGCGCGGCACTCCGCCGCGACACACCCCCGACGGAGGTTCATCGAGACCACTTGCCAAGCCCACTCACCAAGCCCACTCACCAAGCCCACTCGCCAAAGATCACCCGCCAAGCCCACCCTCCACAAGACCCCCCATCAAGGCCACTCACCGAGAACGTTCCGCAACAACGGGAGGGAATTTTCGGCAAGCGGCTGTTCGGGTGGCGACCGGTGGGTTTCTTCCCGGGGAAAAGCAGTATTCGCAGGGAATGTGAAGGCCTCGGGGAATTGATCACACTGTTCGCGACCCCGGATCGTGATCAATTCCAGAATCGGTCCCGAGGGCCCCGCGAGCAGCCGAACGGAGTAGCGGAACTCGCTCATGCGGATCGGTGCAAACCGGGGCGTTCGGCCTGTCGGTCATCGCGTTCCCGGCACGTGACGGGCATGTTTCCGCTCACCCGTGCAGCCCCTCCGACCTGCGAATACCTGCCTCCAGAGGTCCCTCGCAGCACGTTCCGGTCGCTGTTGTCAAGCCCCGAGATATGCCCTGACCTGCGAAAACGCCATTCAGAACGGCCCGTTCCCGTGTTAGCATGGATAGCCACGGAAGGGGTACCTGTCACATGACGTTCAAGGTTGGCGACACCGTGGTCTATCCCCATCACGGGGCCGCGCTGATCGAGGCCATCGAAACTCGCCAGATCAAAGGCGTGGACAAGACCTACTTGGTGCTGAAGGTCGCCCAGGGCGACTTGACTGTTCGTGTGCCAGCGGACAATGCGGAGTTCGTCGGCGTACGCGACGTGGTTGGTCAGGACGGGCTGGACCGGGTCTTCGAGGTGCTTCGTGCGCCGTATGCCGAAGAGCCGACGAACTGGTCCCGTCGCTACAAGGCAAATCTCGAGAAGCTCGCTTCCGGTGATGTGATCAAGGTTGCCGAAGTGGTTCGCGACCTGTGGCGGCGTGAGCGTGAGCGCGGGCTGTCCGCCGGTGAGAAGAGGATGCTCGCGAAGGCACGCCAGATTCTGGTGAGCGAGCTCGCCCTCGCGGAGAACACCAACGAGGACAAGGCCGAGGCCCTGCTCGACGAGGTACTCGCGTCCTGACGACGTCTGCGCCGGCGAGATCCAGCGCAGCGACGACGTAGCAATGCCGCGGTGCCCGAGTGACGACCGACTCCCCAGTGGAGCGGTCTGTTGCCGGGCGCTGCGGCATATCTGCTGCTGCGACATGACTCGTTGCGATATTTGCTTGCGATATTTGCGATGTGCGACACGACTTATGCGACACGGCTTACGGGGTGACCCGCCGGAATCGGCGAGGCCCCCCGGTCCCCCGTGGCGTGCCGGGCCCGGTCAGCTGCCTCGACCGATGTCACGGAAGGGTCCGGTCAAGGCGTCGCGCCCGGCACTCCCCCAGCCGTCGGCCGGGGTGCCTTCCAGGCCATACCCACCTCGCCCGAGGAAACAAACCTGTCTGCGTCAATTCCGGGCTCGCCCCGGACTCCGGAGCCATCGATGTCAGATCCTTCCCGCCCGGTCCGCACCGCAGCGGTGATCCCCGCCGCCGGCCGCGGTGTCCGGCTCGGTCCCGGCACGCCCAAGGCCCTGCGCACGCTGGGCGGCACCCCCATGCTGGTGCACGCCGTCCGCGCGATGGCCGCCTCGCGTGCCGTCTCCCTGATCGTGGTGGTCGCCCCGCCCGACGGCGCCACCGAGGTCGGCCGCCTCCTCCATGAGCACCCGCTCGCCGAGCGCACCGACCTCGTGGTCGTCCCCGGCGGCCAGACCCGCCAGGAGTCCGTACAGCTCGGTCTGGCGGCGCTCCCGGAGACCATCGACGTCGTGCTGGTGCATGACGCCGCGCGCCCGCTGGTGCCGGTCGACACGGTCGACGCGGTGGTCGCCGCCGTACGCGCCGGTGCGCCCGCCGTCGTCCCCGCGCTGCCGCTCGCCGACACCGTCAAGCAGGTCGACCCGCAGCCGCAGGGCACCCCGGAGCCGGTGGTCGGCACCCCGGAACGCGCCCTGCTGCGCGCCGTACAGACCCCGCAGGGCTTCGACCTGGCGACGCTGCGCAAGGCGCACGAGACCGTCGTCGAGGGCGAGGGCGCCACGGACGACGCCGGGCTGGTCGAACGGCTCGGGTCGCCGGTTGTGGTCGTCCCGGGCCACGAGGAAGCATTCAAGGTGACCCGGCCGCTGGACCTGGTCCTGGCCGAGGCCGTACTCGCCCGCAGGAGGGCCACCGATGGCTATGTCTGAGCAGAGCGGCGGCACGCAGGCCGCCGGGACGGCCCCCGCCGGGCCGCTCACCGCCCTGCCCCTCGTCGGCATCGGCACGGATGTGCACGCCTTCGAGCAGGGCCGGGAGCTGTGGTGCGCCGGGCTGCTCTGGGATGCCACAGAGAGCGACGGCTACGGCCTGGCCGGCCACAGCGACGGCGATGTGGCCGCACACGCCGCCTGTGACGCGCTGTTCTCGGCGGCCGGCGTCGGCGACCTGGGCGCGCACTTCGGCACCAGCCGGCCCGAGTGGTCCGGTGCCTCCGGTGTGACGCTGCTGGCCGAGGCCGCGCGGATCGTCCGGGCCGAGGGCTTCACCATCGGCAATGTCGCGGTGCAGGTCATCGGGGTCCGTCCGAAGGTCGGCAAGCGGCGGGATGAGGCCCAGAAGGCGCTGTCGGCGGCGGTCGGCGCGCCGGTCTCGGTCTCCGGGACGACCTCGGACGGGCTGGGACTGACGGGCCGCGCCGAGGGCCTGGCCGCGGTGGCCACGGCGATCGTCTTCCGTACGGCCTGACGTGATCGTCTTCCGTACGGCCTGACGTGATCGTCTTCCGTACGGCCTGAGGTGAGCGTCTTCCGTATGGCCTGACGTGAGGGGCGCCGCAGCGCCCGGAATTCCCCCGGATGGCGCGGGAATTCCGGGTGCCGCGCGGCCGTTGGGGCAGGATCGACGTACGTGCGTCCCCCGGAACTGCCCGCAGGAAGGACCCTCCCGTGAGCCCCACCCCGTCCGACGACCTCAAGAAGCTCCTCGACACCCCGGTCTTCGTGACCGTGGCCACGATCCAGCCCGACGGCAGCCCGCAGGTCTCCCCGGTGTGGGTGAAGCGGGACGGCGACGACCTGCTGTTCTCGACGACCGTCGGCCGCCGCAAGGAGGCCAACCTCCGGCGTGACCCCCGGGTCACGGTCCTCGTCCAGCCCTTCGACGCCCCGTATACGTACGCCGAGGTCCGCGGCACCGCCTCGCTCACCACCGAGGGCGGGCAGCAGCTCATCGACGAGTTGTCGCGGAAATACACCGGCAAGCCGTACGCCGAGTTCAACCCGGAGGCGGGCAAGGACGCCGAGCGGGTGGTCGTCCGGATCACCCCGCGCAAGGTGGTCGGGAGCATCTGACCCGGCCTCGGGGCCCGCCCCGAGGAGCCCCGGGCCCGCTCCGCCCGCTCCGGAAAGAGAGCCCCGGGGCGCTCCGGAAAGTGCCGGCGCCCGCTCCGGAAGTGGCGACACTTCCGGCGAATCGGGCGGTTGTGACGGATCTGTGTCCCCGTGGCCCAATGGGTCGCGGGGCACTGCCTCGTTCCGACTACCCTGGTTCCGTGACGATTCGCCTGTACGACACCAGCGCCCGGCAGATTCGCGATTTCACCCCGCTCACGCCGGGCTGTGTCTCGATCTACCTCTGTGGTGCGACCGTGCAGGCCGCCCCGCACATCGGGCACATCAGGTCGGGGCTGAACTTCGACATCATGCGCCGCTGGTTCGAGTACCGCGGCTACGACGTGACGTTCGTGCGCAATGTCACGGACATCGACGACAAGATCATCAAGAAGTCGGCCGAGCAGGGCCGCCCCTGGTGGTCGATCGGCTACGAGAACGAAGTCGCCTTCAATACGGCCTACGACACCCTCGGCTGCCTGCGCCCCACCTACGAGCCGCGTGCCACCGGACACATCCCCGAGATGATCGAGATGATGCGCGGCCTGATCGAGCGCGGTCATGCCTACGCCGCGGACGGCAACGTCTACTTCGACGTCAGGTCCTTCCCGGAGTATCTTCAGCTGTCCAACCAGGAGTTGGACAACCTTCTCCAGCCGTCCGGCGAGGGGGAGACCGGCAAGCGGGACCCGCGCGACTTCGCCATGTGGAAGGCGGCGAAGGAGGGCGAGCCCAGCTGGGAGACCCCGTGGGGCCGCGGCCGCCCCGGCTGGCACCTGGAGTGCTCGGCGATGGCGCACAAGTACCTGGGTGCGGCCTTCGACATCCACGGCGGCGGCATCGACCTGATCTTCCCCCACCACGAGAACGAGATCGCCCAGGCCAAGGCCTTCGGCGACGGCTTCGCCGCGTACTGGACCCACAACGCCTGGGTGACCATGAGCGGCGAGAAGATGTCCAAGTCGCTGGGCAACTCCCTGCTGGTCTCGGAGATGGTCAAGCGCTCGCGCCCGATCGTGCTGCGTTACTACCTGGGCACCCCGCACTACCGCTCCATGATCGAGTACAGCGAGGACGCGCTGCGCGAGGCCGAGTCCGCGTTCGCGCGGATCGAGGGGTTCGTCCAGCGGGTCGTGGAGAAGGCCGGGGCCGTCGAGCCGGCGGCCGAGGTTCCGCCGGCCTTCGCCGAGGCGATGGACGACGACCTGGGCGTCCCGCAGGCGCTGGCGATCGTGCACACGACCGTCCGGCAGGGCAATTCCGCACTGACCGCCGACGACAAGGAAGCGGCGGTGGCCCGCCTGGCCGAGCTGCGGGCGATGCTCGGGGTGCTCGGTCTGGACCCGCTCGACGAGCGCTGGTCCGGCGGCGGCACCGACCGCGGGGAAGACCTCCACGGCGTCGTGGACTCCCTGGTCCGCCTCGTCCTCGATCAGCGCCAGGCGGCCCGCTCCCGCAAGGACTACGCCACCGCCGACGCCATCCGCGACCAGCTCCAGCAGTCCGGACTCGCCATCGAGGACACCCCCTCGGGCCCGCGCTGGTCGCTGTCCTGACCCCGGTCCCACGCCCCGCCGGCCACCCGGATTCGCCCCGCACGGTGGCCGCGGGCGACACTCAATCCATACGTACGTACCCACTCCACGTCGCGAGACGTCGAGAGCAGTGAAGAAACAGGTGACCCATGGCCGGCAACAGCCAGCGCAGGAACCGCCGCACGTCCAACAAGAAGGGCGCGCAGGTCGGCAGCGGCGGCAAGCGGCGCCGGGGCCTGGAAGGCAAGGGGCCGACCCCGCCCGCCTCCGACCGGAAGGGGCATGTCAAGAACCGCGTGGCCAACGCCAAGGCGAAGCAGGCCGCGGCGCGCCGCCCGGCTCCGCGGCGCGGCGGCGCCAAGGGCACCGCAGAGCTGGTCGTCGGCCGTAACCCGGTCTTCGAGGCGCTGCGCGACGGCGTGCCCGCGACGACCCTTTACGTCCAGCAGTTCATCGACACCGACGAGCGGGTGCGCGCCGCACTGCAGCTCGCCTCGGAGCGCGGCGACATCAACCTGATGGAAGCGCCGCGTCCCGAGCTGGACCGGATGACCAACGGTCTCAACCACCAGGGCCTGGTCCTGCAGGTCCCGCCGTACGACTACGCGCACCCCGAGGACCTGGCCGCGGCCGCCTTCGACGAGGGTGCCGACCCGCTGATCGTCGCGCTCGACGGCGTCACCGACCCGCGCAACCTCGGCGCCGTGGTCCGCTCCGTGTGTGCCTTCGGCGGCCATGGCGTGGTCGTGCCGGAGCGCCGGGCGGCCGGGATGACGGCCGGTGCGTGGAAGACCTCGGCGGGCACCGCGGCCCGTACGCCGGTCGCCCGCGCCACCAACCTGACCCGGACCCTGGAGTCGTACCAGAAGGCCGGTCTGACGGTCGTCGGTCTGGCCGCGGACGGCGAGATGGAGCTGCAGGACGTCGCGGCGCTCGACGGCCCGGTCGTCATCGTGGTCGGCAGCGAGGGCAAGGGCCTGTCGCGGCTGGTCGGCGAGACCTGTGACGTACGGGTGCGGATCCCGATGCCGGGCGGCGCCGAGTCGCTGAACGCCGGTGTCGCGGCCGGTGTCGTCCTGTGGGAGGCGGCGCGGCGCCGCGCCTGAGTCCGGGTGCCCCGGGGCGGCCGGTACGCATCTGTGCCGCACCCCGGGGCACGACCTGACCCTCTGTACGCCTTTCCCGTATCCCGTGATCTTTTGACGGGTCTCGGACAGATCGACCCGGTCAAGGCAGTGTCTTAAACGCGAGTCACTCGGTTAGATGAGCGTGGACACCAGAACACCCCGCACGCCTACGGGGGGACGCTCGCCGGGCTTTGATGACGAGCCGGGCCTGAGCTCGGTCAAGGTGCCGTGCGATCCCGCGCAGGTCATCGTCAACCACGCCAGCTTCCGCGTACAGCTCGCCGCGCCCGCGGCGGGCGGCGCCATGGCAGACACCGCGCGCATCCCCGTCATCCGGGGCTCGGCCGCCGGTGCCAGACGCCGGGCGCCCGTGGTGTGGAGCGGCCGCACCGAACCGGGCGGCACGGCCGGCGCCACCACCCAACTCCTGCACGCGGTGCGCAACGCGGGCATCGGCCTCGACGGCGGCCAGGGCGAGGACGTCGGCACGACCCAGGTCCTGCCCCGGGTCCGCCTCGGCGACGGCGCCCCCGCCCAGACCGTGATCGGCCAGCGCGGCCCCGCCGAATCCGGCAGCAACCTGCTGCGCGGCGCGCGCCCCGTGGGCAGCGCGTACGGCGACATCTACCGCGACCACCCCTACCGCAGCCCCTACGGCGACCGCGGCCACACCGACGACGGCTACGACGACGACCGGTTCGAAGCGCGCGACCCCTACGACTCCGGTGCCCGGCGGCGCGGCACCGACAGCGTGCGGCACGCGTACTATCCCGGCCGCCGGATGAACCTCGGCGTCGTCCTGCTGCCGCTGCGCATCTTCCTCGGACTGATCTCCGTCTACGCCGGCATGGGCAAGCTCTGTGACCCCGTCTACTTCGACGGCGGCGAACGGGGCTCGATGGTCAAGTGGCTGCTGTCGCTCGACCCCTGGGCGCTGGCCGTGCCGCTGCGGGACTTCGCGGTCTCGCATCCCGTCGGCGCCGGTCTGACCGTCGCCTTCCTCCAGGTCGTCGTCGGCGTCCTGACCATCTGCGGACTGTGGCAGCGCGTCGCCGCGTCGATCGGCGCGATGCTGTCCGCGGCGCTGCTGATGACCGTCAGCTGGCGCACCCTGCCCGCCTACGACGCCCCCGACATCATCTACCTCGCCGCCTGGAGCCCGCTGATCATCGCGGGCGCCCCCGTCTACTCCGTGGACGGACGGCTGGCCGGCGAGGCCTGGCGGCGTCTCGGCCCCCGCGTCGAGGTGGCCGACCTGCGGCGCCGGGTGCTGCGCCGCGGCGCCGTGATGACCGCGGTGGTGGCCGGGCTGACCCTGCTCATCGGCTCGCTGCTCGGCGGCGCCGTACGGTCCGCGACGGTCGCGCCCGTGCCGCGGCCCGGCGAGCCCGCGATCAACAACCTGCCCGGCTCCCCGCTGCCCCGGCCCGGCAAGCACACCCCCCGGCCCGGCCAGCGGCACAAGGGCAGCGCCGCACCGCGCCCCGGAACGCCCTCCGCAAACGCCTCGCACAAGGCGCGCAAGCCCGGCACACCGTCCGCGTCGACTTCCGGCACCGGACGGTCGGCGGGCAGCACCAGCGGCCTGTCGCAGCAGCCGGGAGCGACCACCAGCGCCCCGCAGCAGACCGTGCCGACCCGGGCCCCGGTACCCAGCCGGGTGCCGACGTCCGCGGGCGGCACCGGCGGCGGCACCACCGGCACGGGCAGCACCGGCACCGGCAGCTCCGGAGGCGACTCCGGCCGCGGCAACACCCTGGGCGGCCTCCTCGGCTGACCGGCCTCCCTGGGCGGCCTCCTCGGCTGACCGGCTTCCCCGCACTTGTCCCCGATCGCCCCGCTCTCTCCGTACGGCTCGGAACCACCGGCCACTACGGGGACGGGGAGCGGTCGGGGACAGGTGTGTGTGGGGGGCAGGGGCGGGCGTTTGAAGGGGGCGGGGCGGAGGTGAGGGGTGGCACGGCCGGCGTCTGAAGGGGGACAGGGAGACAGGGGGACGGGGACGGGGAGACGGGGACGGGGGCCTGAGGGGTGGCGCCACGGGCGTCGGGGGCCGTGACCGGGTGCTGGGCCGTGACGGGGCGCTGGGGGCTTCCTCGGGGCCTCGGTGGCCCGGGGCGTCATCCTTTGCGCGGCACGCCCGCAGGGCGCCGCTCCCGCGCCTCCGGACGCGGCCCGGTGCCGTCCCTGCGGGCGGGTCGACGTCCGGGCGTGCGCGATGCCGTCGGCGGCGTACTCAATGCCGCCCCGGGCGTGCTCGAAACCGACCCGGGCGTGCTCGAAACCGCCCCGGGCGCGCTCGAAACCGACCCGCGCGTACCCGATGCCGTCCCGGGCGTGCGCGATGCCGTCCCGGGCGGCACGCAACATGCCCTGGGACCCCGAGCCGCTCGCTCAACCCCCGTGTGCGCTCAGTTCCTTGGCGGCCTCGGTGAGGTCCTTGGCGGTGTCGATGGCGCGCCAGTAGGCGCCCTGGGGGAGCGGGAAGCCGGCCAGCCGGCGTTCGCGGGCGAGGCGCGGGAACGTGGTGCGCTCATGGTCGCCGCGGTCGGGGAGCAGCTCCGTGAAGGCGGCGGAGAAGACGTAGACGCCGGCGTTGATGAGGTAGGGCGAGGGCGGCGACTCGATGAAGTCCAGGACGTGTCCGAACGCGTCGGTCTCCACGGCGCCCCAGGGGATGTGGGGGCGGGCCAGCGCGAGGGTGGCCGCGGCGTCGCGCTCGTGGTGGAAGGCGGCCATCTCACGGAGCGGGAAGCGGGTCCAGATGTCGCCGTTGGTGGCGTACCAGGGCTCGTCCGGGCGGGGGAGTGAGCCGGCCGCGTGCTTGAGGCCGCCGCCGCGGCCCAGTGGCTCGGTCTCGACAACGGTCGTGACGCGCAACGGCAGTTGGGTCCGGTCCAGCCATTCCTGGAGCACGCCGGCGAGATGCCCGCAGGAGATGACGGCGTCCGTGACGCCCTCCTCGGCCAGCCAGTTCAGCTGATGGCCGATGATCGGGGTCCCGGTGCCGGGAATCTCGACCATCGGCTTGGGGCGGTCATCGGTGTACGGGCGGAGACGTGAGCCCTGGCCGCCGGCCAGGACCACGGCCTGCGTGGGGTGAGGATGCTGGGCATCTGTCATGGTTCGCACCCTATGCGGTGCGAGCGGGGGTCACTGGGCGGCGGCGACGCCGGTGGCGAAGGAGGTGTCGCAGACCGGGCGGGAGAAGGCCTGGGCGCGGTGTGCGGCACCGTACTTGGCGACCGCGGCCCGGCCGAGGTCGCGGGCGATGGAGACGCAGTGCTTGGCCAGCGAGGGCCGCCTGGTGGTCGCCTCCTGGAGGTGGGTCAGGGCGACGCCCGGATCCTTCTCCTGGAGCTCGACGAGGAGGCGCTTGCGCAGGGCTTCCTCGGGGGCGAGGGGGCCGGCCTTGGTGGAGGCCGTCCCGGAGGAGGCGGTCAGCACCTGGGAGTCGGTGGCCGTCGATGCCCACGGGACGCGGGTGACCGCGAGGGTCCCGGACAGCACGAGGACGACGGGGAGGACGAGGGCGAGAGTTCTGCCGATGCGGCGGGCTGCGGAGTTCACGGTCGAGATGGTAGCGAGGAGTGATGATTTGGCGACATTTGGTCACCGTATCGAGGGACGTAATGGGTCGTTGGTGCGGTTCCGGTGTTGACGCACTGGTACGAAAAGTGAGGTTATGTCCCTATGGTGGCGACTCGGCGCGGCATGGTGGCGACTCGGCGCGGCGTCATCCGGTGCGGCCCGGTGCGGCGTGGTGCGGCGGACGGCGCCCGCGGCGCGACCGGACAACGCAGCGGCGGCGGCACCGAGTACTCCCCGGAACCGCCGCCGCTCTCACTCGCCGCTCATCGCGTATCAGTCGGTGAGGCGCTCCCCGGACGACGTCGAGAAGACATGCGTCTCGCCCGGCCGCGGCACGACGTGCAGCCGGGCGCCCTTGTCCGGGACCTGGCGGCCGTTGACCCGTACGACGAGATCCTTGACCTCGCCGCCGACCTCCGCGGTGCCGTACACATAACCGTCGGCGCCGAGTTCCTCGACGACATTGACCGTGACGGCCAGACCGGCCGGTGCGTCCGCGGTCTCCTTGGACAGCGACTTCGCGGCGTCGCCGTTCTGCTCGACGATGTCGAAGTGCTCGGGTCGGACGCCGACCGTCACCGTCCGGTCGCCCTTGTCGGCGGCGGTGGACAGCGCCTCACGGTTGACGGGGATGACGCTGTTGCCGAACTTCACCCCGCCGTCCGTGATCGGCACCTCGACCAGGTTCATCGCCGGTGACCCGATGAACCCCGCCACGAACAGGTTCGCCGGCCGGTCGTACATGTTCCGCGGTGAATCGATCTGCTGCAGCAGACCGTCCTTGAGCACGGCCACCCGGTCGCCCATGGTCATGGCCTCGACCTGGTCGTGCGTGACGTACACCGTCGTGGTGCCGAGCCGTCGCTGCAGCCCCGCGATCTGCGTACGGGTCTGGACGCGGAGCTTGGCGTCGAGGTTGGACAGCGGCTCGTCCATGAGGAACACCTGCGGCTCCCGGACGATCGCCCGGCCCATCGCGACCCGCTGCCGCTGGCCACCGGACAGCGCCTTGGGCTTGCGCCCCAGAAACTCCGTGAGGTCCAGGATCTTCGCCGCGTCCTCGACCTTCTGCCGGATCTCCGCCTTCGGCACACCGGCGATCTTGAGCGCGAAGCCCATGTTGTCGGCGACCGTCATGTGCGGGTAGAGCGCGTAGTTCTGGAACACCATGGCGATGTCCCGGTCCTTGGGCGGAAGGTGGGTGACATCGCGGTCCCCGATGCGGATGGCGCCGTTGTCGACGTCCTCCAGCCCCGCGAGCATCCGCAGTGAGGTGGACTTGCCGCATCCGGAGGGGCCGACCAGGACGAGGAACTCGCCGTCCTCGATGGCGATGTCCAATTTGTCGACGGCGGGCTTGTCGGAACCCGGGTAGATACGGGTTGCCTGGTCATACGTGACCGTAGCCATGGTGAGAGTCCCTTCACCGGCAGGAACGTGCCGGACGATCCGAGTAAAAGGAGTGGTGTAGTCCACTGATGCGGACCCTCCGTGACGCTACCCGCGACGGCTCCCGGTGTCAGTAGCCCTGCACTCACGAATTAGGGGACCGGCATCCGGCGCGCCTGGGTACACTGCTTCACGCACGCCTCCTTAGCTCAGCTGGCCAGAGCACCGCTCTTGTAAAGCGAAGGTCGTCGGTTCGAATCCGACAGGGGGCTCTGAGAAGCCCAGGTCAGAGGCCGCAAGGGCCTTCCGCGGACGCCGCGGAAGGCCCTTTGTGCGCTCGCTGGGAACGTTCTGGGAACGTAACGGCGGGGGATTTGGGCAGACCCGGGCGGCACGACAGCGATGCGGGTGAGAGACCGGCTGGACGGGCTGTGGTGCGACGAGGACTTCGCCGACCGGTACCCGCGCGACGGGCGTCGCGGGTTCTCACCCGCCCAGCCGGCCACCATCTGTGTCCTGCAGTTCCTGCGTGGTCTGTCGGACCGGCGTGCGGCCGAAGCGGTCCGCTGCCGCATCGACTTCACATACGCCCTGGCCGTGGAACTGGACGAGCTGGTCCACCTGGAACGAGCCCAGCGCGAACACCAGTTCACCGTCAGCGGGCCACTGCCGGGCCAACTCGCGCCCGGCAAGGGGTCTTTCACTCCAGCCGATGCTCCGCCGGTTGCCGGAGCGAGGTGTGACCGGGCTCAGCCCCGCGCACGACGGCGGACCGCGCTCGCAGCCTCGGCACGTGGCAGGCTTCCGTGGCCACGTCGACCGGGCCCAGCCCGTGACGCCCGCAAGGTCTGAACGCTACGGCCTTCTGCGCGAGGCGCATCAGCCCTGTCAGGGCAGGCCGGCAAGAGCACAGCATCCCCTGGCCCCAGATTCCGGGCGCGTCCAGCCTTCGGTCGCCGCCGCGGACTGGACCGGCCGGGCCCTCGGTCAGGCCGGCCGCTGCTCGTTGCCGGCCGGCGGGGCCGGTGGTGCGGAGGCCGGTTCGGGGAATCGGCGGGGCGCGTGGCCGGCGACGAGGAGCTGGTGCAGGCGGGCGAGGGCACCGGTGAGGGCGGCCCGCTCGTCGTCGTCCGCTGCGGCGAGGGCCGCGGTCAGGGCCCTGTCCGCGCGTGCGGCACGGCGTTCACCGCTGGCGGCACGGATGTCGGTGGTGAGGTCGACGAGGGTCTTGCGGCCGTCGTCGGGATCGGCCGAGGTGGTGACCCAGCCGCGCTCGGCAAAGGACCGGACGCTGGTCGAGACGCGACTCTGAGCCAGACCGGTGCGCCGGGCGATGTCCTTGATGGGGCTGCGCCCGTTCAGGTAGAGGTCCTGCAGGACGAGGAACTCGCCCGGTGCCAGGCCGAGTTCATTGGCGCCCATGTCTTCGAGGGCGATCTCGGCGAGGCGTCGGCCGAGCTGGTACAGGTCGCTCATCTCCATGCCTCCAAGGTACATCTCTAGTTATGCATCCCGATAGATTCATCTTGAAAGATGAATCTATCGGGATGCATCTTTAGGGATGTAGATAACCGGTCACCCTTCCTGGAGGACACCATGAGCGTCAGCGACTACCTGCTCTACACCGGCCTGTTCGTCGCGATCCTCGCCACCCAGCTCGGCACCCGCCGCCCGGACGCCAGGCGGCTGCTACTGCCGGTCGCGATCGTCGCCGGTGTCGGCTTCAAGTACCTGCGCACCGTGCCCTCCGGAGGCACCGCGCACCTGATCGAGGCTGCCGGGCTCGCGGTGGGGCTGTTGTTCGGGCTGGCCTCGGTCGCACTCATCCGGGTGCGCAAGGACCCGGCCGACTCGCGGCTGGTGACCGTGGCCGGCTGGCCGTACGCGGCGCTGTGGACGCTGGCGATGGTGCTGCGCCTCGGCTTCGCCTACGGCTCCACCCACTGGTTCACCCACGCTCTGGCGACGTTCTCGCTCCAGCACCACGTCGCCGGGGCCGCCTACGGCACCGCGTTCGTCCTCATGGTGCTGGCCATGATCATGGTGCGGACGGCGGGGGTGCTGCTGCGGGCTCGCGCCGTGGGCGCCAGGGTGAACTTCGGCTCCCTGCGCATCGCCCGCCGCCTCGTCCACTGAGACGCGCGCCCCGGCGCCGACAGCCAGGCGTCCACGCGCCACGTCGACCGGGCGCGTACCGAACCGCCGCCGGTTCGACTCAGACCTGAACGACCTGAACGACCTGAACTTCCCTCCTGCGTAGGGGAGTTGACCTCCATGGCAGGAGTCCTCATGCGTGGTGCATTCTCGTCCCGCGTCGCCGCTCTCGCGGCCGCCTTGCTCCTCTCCGTCGGGGCAGCCTCAGCCGCCGCCTGCCCCGGGGGCGGGGTGCCGCTGCCCCCGCACAACCCGTACACGGGCCCGGACGGCACCGCCACCATGCACGCCGACACCGGCTCCTCGGACGCCACCCGCCTGCCCGGCCCCGGCACGGGTCCGCTCACCTCACACCTCACCGCGCTCGCCGCGGCCTGCCCGACCGTGCTCGACGGGCACGACGGCCACCCCGTCGCCCTGTGCACCACACACGCCGGACAGATCCCCACCGTGCACCTCCTGGACCCGCACACCGGTGACTCACTGGCCCAACTCCCCCTCACCAAGGGCTCGCTGCTGGGCGGCGTGTACGCCTACCTCGACAACCGGGACCGTCTGGTGGTCGTGGACGGCAACCGGGACCTGCTGCGCATCGCCCATCGCACGAACCCGGACGGTACCTGGGATCTGTATGTGGACCACTCACTCTCCCTGGCACAGGCGGTACCGGAGGGCGACGCGGTGGTGGGACTGTCGCCGGACTGGCAGGGGCGGGTGTGGTTCGCCACCGCAGGCGGCGTCGTCGGCACAGCCGACGAGACCACCACAGTGGTCAAGACCCTGGCGCTGCCCGCCGGGGAACACATCGCCAACAGCATCTCCACCGCCCCGCAGGGCACCCTGCTCTCCACCACGCATGCGACCTATCTGCTGGCCACCGGGGCCGACGGCACCCCGCACATGCGCTGGCGACGGGCATACGACCGAGGGCCGGGCCGCAAGCCGGGCCAGCTGAGCTGGGGAACGGGATCCACCCCCACCTTCTTCGGCCCGCGCACCGGCACCGACTACGTCACCCTCGTCGACAACGCCGCCCCCACCGTCCACCTCCTCGTCTACCGCACCGACGACGGCCGGCAGGTCTGCAGGGTTCCGGTACTGAAGGCGGGCGGCAGCGGAAGCGAGAACTCCCCCATCGGCGCCGGACGTTCGCTCTACGTGGCCAGCACCTACGGCTACCCCTACCCCGCACTGCCCCCGGACGCCGGCCCCAGCGTGCCGCCCACGGCCGACTTCGCCGGCGGCATGAGCCGCGTCGACGTCCGCCGTGACGGCACAGGCTGCGACCTGAAGTGGGACACCAGGGTGCGCTCCGCCGCCGTACCGCGCCTCTCCCTTGCCGACCACCGCATCCACACCGTGCTGCGCGCGTCGGCCACCCCCGGCTCCAACGCCCCCTCGCCGCAGGACTCCTTCCCATACGCCCAGATCGACCCCGACACCGGCACGGTCACCCGCACCCTCCCGCTCGGCGTGGGCGCGCCGTATGACACCCTCCAGCAGGTCGGCACCATCGCACCGGGCGGCGTCCTCTACGAAGGCACCATGACCGGCATCCTGCGCATCGCCGCACGCTGACCGGCCTCAGCACCCAGGGCAGCCAGCCACCGCGCCGCCACGCCATTGAGGTGAGGCGGCGCCAAGGCACCCGTAGGTCGTTTGTGTGCGCGGGGCGTGAGCGGGCACCACTTCGGCTGCCTCGCCGGTGCCCGGCAACGCCACAGCTGGGCCGACTCCCTCCACGACCGCCTGCATGCGTATGCGACAGCCGCCCCGGCCCTACGCGCCACAGCTCGACGCCTCCGCCAAGAAGTCGTGGCCGGCGAAACGCCGTCCCGCCAGTGCGCCCGCCTCACGATCTGCAGCCGGGCCACCCCCTTCGCGAGCCCGCTGGTTCCCGACTGCTGGTTCCCGACTGCTCATCATTCGGGGTGGAAGGCCTGGTGTCCGCGCTGGCGGTTCTGCCCGTAGGGGCAGCCCTTCTGCTTGCCGGTCGGCGAAGCAGAAGGGCTGCCGCCTGCTGCGTGGTGCGCGACGTCACCGCGCGGTCGTGGCCGGCCGTTCGCCCGTGGGAACCGATGCGTGAGCGGTTGTCCCGTCGAGGAGCCGGGTGAGGGTGACCGGGGTCAGCCCTGCGGCGTGCAGGCCGTTGAGCACTTGTGGCAAAGCGTTGGCGGTCTGTGGGGCGTTGGGGCCCCCGAGGTGCATGAGGATGATGGAGCCGTTGGCCGCCTGACCGAGGGTCTGTTCGACGATCTTGTCGGCGGAATCACAGAACGCGTCGCCTGATACCACGTCGAAATCCACGACCGTGACGGCCGCCGGCGCGATGGCGCGCAGTGCCGTCTCGTCGTAACAGCCGCCGGGAAAACGGAAGTAGCGGGTGTACCGCGGTGTCATATCCCGGAGGTGTTCGATCGGCCGGACGACTTCTTCGAGCATCTCCTCGGGGGGCGCATATCCGAGGGTGAAACACTTCCTCCGGAAAGCACGGTGGGTCTGCGAGTGCGTCGCCAGCTCGAACCGCTCGTCAGCGGCCAGATAGCGGGTTTCGGCCGGGTATTCCTCCATCCAGAGGCCGGTGAGAAACATCGTCGCGGGCACATTTGCCCGCTGAAGTTCCTCAACCACCTGCATGTTGGCGTACGAGGCGACCTCGCCGGACGCGAGGCGTTTGCGCATGTGCGCCGTGAGGTCAGCGTCGAACGTCAGCGCCACCTCGCGCCTGGTGCGAGGACCGTGCCGCACCACCGGGGGAAGGGAGTCGGGAGCTGACCAGCCCGGCGTGCTCTCGTCGTGAGTGATCCGCGTCACCGCTCAGCGCCTCCGGTCGTACACCGGAAGCCGAAGCCGCCGATGGAACTCGGCCTCACGGTCGTCGTGCAAATAGCGCACCATCTTGACCTGCGGGCCCCATCGTTCGTCGACGTTGTAGCCCTCAATGCTGAATCCCGCGCGGAGTTGCAGAATGATGATGGCCCTGTTGTTCGGGTGGTGTTGGGACGTCAGCCGTTCGTACCCCAACGCCTTGATGTATCCGAGGAAATGAGGGTAGAAGCGCTCGGAAATTCCGGTGTGGCGATATTTGGGAACGATTCCCACGGTGCGCACATAGAACGTCTCGTGGTCCTCCACCTCCCCGGTCAGCCAGCCGGCCACGGACCCTTGGCCGTCCCGGAGCAGCAGGTACTCCCGGTGTGTGTCGTCGTGCTGCGCGCGGATCCGGTCGACCGCCTCGCGGCGTTCCGGTGGTACGGCGAAGGACCGCTCGGATTCCGGGAAGACGCTGTCATATATCTGCCCTATCTCCGCCTTGAAGTGGGCGGCATCGGTGCAGACGGTCACTTCGGCGTCGATTTCGGGCAGGGCGAGTGGGAAAAACGCCTCGCGTGTGTGCTTGAGATGGTGCGTGAACGACATGGCGACAGGTTACGACCAAGCATCCGCCGATGGGCAGTCTATGCCTGTGCGGACGACGTCTCGAATATGACGTACCGTCAGGAATTGCGTGATGTGGGGGCACGGGAGCAACACACGTGCTTCAGCGCATTGTTGCCGAAACTTCACGCGCCTGAGTGGAACCGACCTATGCTGGAACACGTGGAAACGGGTGTGAGGCTGCCGACGCGCCCTCGATGACTGCAGTCTCCCGACGCCTGAGGAACCATGCACGCAACTCGCCCCGTATTCGCCGCCACCGTCCACGATTCCTCCCGTCGTTGCGAAGTGAGAGCCGCCCGAGCAATGCGCGATCTGATCCACCTGACCGCCGCCTGACCGTGGTGAGTATGCGTTCGCAGCCGCCGGGAACGAAGGGGAGCAGTCTGTTCTCTTTCCGGAACAGCAGGCTCTTCTTCATCGGACAACTGATATCCCAGATCGGCTCCAGCATGCAGGTGGTGGCGCTGGGTTGGATCGCACTGCGCCTGAGCCACAACGGTTTTGTGCTCGGCCTCGTCACCGCCGCGCCCATCTTCGCCATGCTGGTCGCGGGACCGTTCGGCGGTTTCGTCGCCGACCGCCTGCCCGCGCGTCCCGTACTGATCGGGACCAACGCGGCCCTGGGGGTCCTGTCGGCCGTGCTCGGCCTGCTGGCCTCGCACAACGCGCTCACCGTGTGGCAACTCATCGTCAGCGCTCTGCTCGTGGGCGCGGTGAACGCGGTGGGGGTGCCCACCACGCAGGTGTTCGTGTCCGAGATCGCGGCGGACAACCATCTGCGCCAGGCGATCACCATCAACAACGCGATACTGGACCTCTCGGTGGTCGTGGGGGCCGCGCTGGTGGGGCCCGTGATCGGCTGGCTGGGCACGGCCGGGGTGATCTCGGCGAACGCCGTGTCCTACGTCGCGGTCATTGCGGCACTGCTCTTCATGCGGCCCGGAGAACTGCACGAGCGGCAGAAGGCACCCAAGGAGCGGGCACAGTTGTGGCGCGCCGTGGGCTACCTCACGCCGCGGATCGATCTCCTCCTGCTGTTGGCCATCACGGCGGTGGTGAGCGTTTTCGCGACCAGCCTTCCGCCGTTGCTGCTGCTCCTGTCGGACCGGCTCGGGAAGGGGGCGGACACCTACGGCACGCTGCTGACCGCCATCTCGGTCGGTGCGCTCACCGGAGCCTGCGCCATGTGGCGGGCCAAGCCCGCGCTCGGCACCGTGCTGGTCGGCACCCTGCTGCTCGGTGTCCTGGAATCAGCAGCCGGGGCGATGCCGACCGTCGTCACGCTGATCGCGGTCCTCTTCCCGATCGGAGTGATATCCGTGGTGCTGCGCACCGCCCTGCTCACTCTGGCGCAACTGTGGACCGACCCCGAACTCCGCGGCCGTGTGCTGGCGCTCTACCTGTCGGTCTACCGAGTCGGCTGGCTGCTGGGCACGTTGACGTCGGGTTGGCTGGCACGCCTCTGGGGGCCCCGGGCGGTCCTCGGCCTCAGCGGGGGCGCCGTGGCCGTCACCGTGCTGGTCATCGGCATCGCCCTGGTGATGGCCCGCGTCCTGTCGGTCACGCGCACCGCCACGGGACTCCGACTTGTACTTCCGCGACCAACGGCCACCCTGGTCGGCGCTACCACAGTCCGGCCGACACAGGACAATTCATGAGGAAACCGTGCACATAACCTATCTGCTCGCCGCCGGCTCCAACTCGATCTACGACGGGAAGCACAAGCAAGGCGGGCGGTACCACACCTACGGCCAGCACAGCTTCATCCTCGACCTGCTCAGAGTCATGGGAAGGGAGGGGCACGACGTCCGCCTGGTGGTCGACGATCTGCGCAACTTCCCCCTTGCGCCGATGCTCAGGGACGTGGACTCGATCTCCGTGACCGAGGACGTCGGGCCGTCGGATGAGACCGACCTGATCCTCGTCGACGAGGACGCCGAACAGATGCTCAGGCAGTTTCCCGTCACGATCCCCGCCTTCCGGGTCGTGCACCACCCGGGTCGCCGTTCGTCGGACTACGTCGTCTCGCGCTGCGAACGCTTCATCTGCATGACGGAGAACTCGCGCACCCTTCAGGAGGCGTATCTCCCTGCGGGAAAGGCGGCACTGGTCCGCCAGGGCGTGGATCTGGACCGCTTCCCGGAAGTCCCTCGCGCGAGCACTCCGGAACGGCCCCGGGTACTCGTCTACTGCCGTATGGATTCGGGACGTGAGGCACTGATCGGCCAGGTCATGGAGAACCTCGATCGGGCCGGTCTCCTCGTCTACGCGGCGGGTGACGGACCGGGCTTCTGGGACATCAGCGACCGCTTCGGCAGCGAGATCATTCTGATCAACCATGTGCCCTGCCACTCCATACCGAATCTGCTGGGCGAAATGGACGTGGTCATCTCACTCGGCCGTGGCGCCATGGAGGCAATGGCGACGGGAATACCGACCATCTGCGCGGGCTACGGCTATGCCGGTCTCGTCACCGAGGACAACATCGACGCCCTGATGCACTACAACCTCACCGGCGCGTACTGCGGTCAGGACGCCACGCAGGTCATGGCGGACGTCCGGAACGCCTTGCGGACCGACCGCCGTGATGTGCGCCTTCTGGCCGAGAAGCACCTGTCGGCCGAGGGTTTTGTGAACGGCGTGTGCGATCTGTACGCGCAAGTGCGCTCTTGAGGGACATCCCGGTGGGGCGTGGGGCGGCCCGCCCGCTGGTGATCTGCTGAACGTGATCTTTGCAGCTCAACGGCCCCATGCTTGACATCCTTGCAGGTCAGCGGCCTGCAAAGGGAATATGTGGCAAGGGAAGGCCGTCGGGTCGAATCCGGCAGGGGTCTCTGAGCGGGAACGGCGTGAGCTGTGGTTTTGCCAGGTGCGGCGTTCTCGTCGGCCCCGGACTTCCGTGTCCGGGGCCGATTGCGTTGTGGGGTGCGTGAGCGGTTGTGGGGTGCGTGAGCGGATGCCACGGTGCTGAGCCGGCGATGCACACTCACGGGCGGATGACCCCGGTGCGTTTGACGGTGGTCAGGATCGGGGTGACCTCGATGCCGGTGAGGTGTTCCAGGGTGCCGATGGACTCGGTCAGGAGGGTGTAGAGGGCGGGCGGGTTCTTCGGGCTCGCGGACCGAGTACGGCGGGTGGGGGCTGCAATGGGCTCGGGGTGTGGGCGACGGTTGCCCCGCCCACCGGCCCGGCCGGGTGCCGCTCCGCGGTGCCCCTCCCAGCGGGGCCCGTGGCAAAAACGAGCTGGGGCCCGCACCCAAGGTGCGGACCCCAGCTGTGTCGTACGCGCCGGTGTCAGGCGGGAACGATGTTCTCGGCCTGCGGGCCCTTCTGGCCCTGCGTGACGTCGAAGCTCACCTTCTGGCCTTCCTGCAGCTCGCGGAAGCCCTGGGCGTTGATGTTCGAGTAGTGGGCGAAGACGTCAGCTCCGCCGCCGTCCTGCTCGATGAAGCCGAAGCCCTTTTCCGCGTTGAACCACTTCACGGTGCCAGTAGCCATGTCATATCTCCTTCGGGGCCGTGCCCGGGTGGCCGCACTGTGCCGCCGCCCGCGTCGCCGAGATGATTGCCCGTCCGGAAATACCCCGGAAATGCAAAAGCGCTCCCGCCGTACACGCCGGCGGGGGCACTTGAAGTCTTTGGGAACCACAACTGCAACTGCGAACGACGGTAGCACGGTCGGACCGGCTGTGCGGGAAAACTTTCACCGTCTGCTCAGGGCGTAAGAAAACGCGCATGCCGCGCCCTGTCTTTCTGTTGTCGCGGAAACAGATATTTTCCGGCGGTGCCCTCCTCGGCCTGCCCGGGAGCACCGCCCTGACCGGCCGTCGGACGGCTCTCGCCCCGCCCGTGACGGGCCCCGGGTCGCCGGAGCTCCTCGCTGACCGCCGACCCCTGACCGCCGCCCGCCGACTGTCGACCGCCGATCGCCGATCGCCGGAGAAGAATATATTCCGCACCCGGTGGAGGAATGAGCGCGGCGCGTGTGGAGGGTTTATGGACCGGAGTGGGGAGGGCTATCACATTTTTCCGCTCGGCCGGTTTCCCGTGCTACGGTCGGCGACTGGCTGCGGCTATTCGTGGCGGAGTTGAAAAGATTATGCCCCCGGTGTTCCGGCGCGTCGGCCTGGTCACTCCGCTTTTCGGTGTTTCTCCGGGCCAGGTGATCATCGCGGCGACGACAGGCCCGCGCGAGGCGGTCCTCGGCCGCCATCTCGTAAGGAGAAGGCGAAATGGCTACCGGAATGGTGAAGTGGTTCAGCGCGGCGAAGGGTTTCGGCTTCATCGAAGAGGCGCAGGGCGGGGCTGATGTGTTCGCTCACTACTCGCACATCGCCGTCCCCGAACTTCTTGCGCTGCACGCGGGCCAGCAGGTGCATTTCGATCTGGCGCAGAGCCCCAAAGGCCCGTACGCGGAGAATATTCGCCCGGCCTGACACCTGATATCTGATACCTGACGCCTGACGCCTGACGCCTGACGCCTGACGCGTGACGCGTGACGCGTGACGCGTGACGCGTGACGCGTGACGCCTCTGAGCGTCCGGCCCGGTTCTCCTCGCGTCACCCGGGCGTATGTCGCCGGGCCGGTGCTGTCGGTGGGTACCCATCAGATTGCGGCGAAGCGGTGGCGTGACCAGAACGTTACCGGGGTACATGGGCGGTGCGGCCGGGGTTTCAGTACGGCGCTCGCGCCAGGCCCCGCCATTGCTCGTGAGATAGAGGAGTGACACATCGTGAACTACATCTGGGCTTACCCGGAAGGCAGTGGCTATCAGGGCCAGGAGTCCTTGACGGGGTTCACGGTGCAAGCCTGTGACGGAACGATCGGACAGGTGGACCGGCAGGTGGACCGGCCCGGCAGGCAGCACCTGGTCGTCGATACCGGCGTATGGGTCTTCGGTAAGAGCGTCCTGATCCCGGCCGGAGCCGTGACGCGCATCAACCGCGACACGAAGAAGGTGACGGTGGCCCGTACCAAGGACGAGATCAAGGGCGCACCCCGGTTCACCGTCGACAGCCAGACCACCGACCCCGCTTACCTGACCGAGGTGGGTGCGTACTACGCCACCCTGGACGGCGCACTCACCGGCTGACGGCCGGCGGCGGTGGCCCGGTGGCGTGTCCTCCGGGCCGCCGCCGCTTTGTGCGCGGCGAATGTGCGGTCGAACGTGCCGCCCTGCCGCCCTGCCTCCTGTCGCCCTGCCGCCCGTGTCACCCCGCTGCATCTCCGGCTTGCGGCCGACCGTATCCGGGCTGCGGCCTCTTCGGGGCGCGCCGTGGTCCGCGGCTCGACGTGCCTCCTGCCTCAGGAGGCCTGGTCGGGTGTGGCCGGAGCGGAGGGCCGGCGAAGTTCCTCGTTGATGCGCTGGGCCTCTTCGAGCTGGTCCTCCAGGATGACGATGCGGCAGGCGGCGTCGATGGGAGTGCCGCCGTCGACGAGTTCGCGGACCCGTGAAGCCAGGCGCAGTTGGTATCGGGAGTAGCGGCGGTGGCCGCCCTCCGAGCGCAGTGGGGTGACCAGACGCGCTTCGCCCAGGGCCCTGAGGAACGCGGGGGTGGTGCCGACCATCTCGGCGGCACGGCCCATGGTGTAGGCGGGATAGTCGTCATCATCAAGGCTGTGAGCGAGGTTCGATGGGTTTTTGGAAGTCATTGCACCTTTTCTTCACGCACGTCGAGGGTCCCTGGCGCCGTGCCGGCGCCAGGGACCCGAGCGGATCAACACCATCTACCGGCTGACTGCGCCGGTTTCTTCTTTCCGCGTGGCCGCCTGGGAGGGCGGGCGTGCGGGGATCGCGGCTGCGTGACCGGGGACCACCTGCCAATCCGGGGTCTGCGGTACCCGAACCGGCTACCTCACGGTCCGGGCGATCCTGATGGGGTTGCTCCTCTCCCTTCTTTTCTGCTGCTCCTTCTCGGTGGCGGCCTTGAGGCCGCCCGGCGCGGCAGCCAGTCCGGGGGCCCTGCTGTTCATCCTGGCCCCTGAGCTCCGCTTTCGCGCCGTACCTCACTGCGGCAGTTCATCTCATCCGTGCCGCAGCTTGCTGACTTGCTGACTTGCTGACTTGCTGACTTGCTGACTTGCGCGTTACGCCAGGAATTCTAGCCATGGTGACTCCCAATGTCTACTGCGGCCATAGCAGATTTCTCTTTGCGTTGGATCCATGTAATCTCCACCCATTCATCCGCCGGTCCGGGCGTCGGCGCACGCCTCCGGTACCCATGGCTGGTGCCTGGCTTTCCGCCCCAAGCTGACGCGTGGCCGCCAGGTGACCGTTCGGCTTCGGTCGTGTGGGGGCGAGGAGTGGGAGGCGCCGAGCGGGGAACCCGCGGTGGGCGCGTTCGCCCAGCAGGTCGCCCAGCAGGTCGCTCAGCAGGTCGGAGCCCTGTGGCCGTTCACCGTGCCGCGGGCAGGGTGACGGTGAAGGTGCTGCCTTCGCCGGGCGCCGTGCGTACGGTCACCGTGCCGCCGTGTGCTTCGGCGATCGACTTGACGATGCTCAGGCCCAGGCCCGCGCCGCCGGCGGCCGGATCGCGGGACTCGTCGCCGCGGTAGAAGCGTTCGAAGATGCGGTCCGCGGTTTCGCGGGTCATGCCGGGGCCCCGGTCGGAGACCGTGAGCTCCACCGTGTCGCCGCCGGGCAGCGGACGCGCGGCCACGGATATCGGAGTGCCCGGCGGGGTGTAGCGCAGCGCGTTGCTCAGGAGGTTCTGCAGTACCTGGCGGAGCCGGTCCTCGTCGCCGCAGGTGAAGACCTCGTCCGGCACTTCGACGGTGATCGGTTTGCCGGGGTCGCGGACGCGGGCGTCGGTGACGGCGTCGTCGGCGAGCGTGCCGAGGTTGACCGGCGCGTCGGCGAGCGGGCGGCCCTGGTCGAGCCGGGCGAGCAGCAGCAGCTCCTCGACCATGGCGTGCATCCGGGCGGCCTCGCCCTCGATGCGCAGCATCGCCCGCTCGATGAGTTCGGGGTCCTGGGCCAGACCGTGCAGATGCAGTTGGGCCCAGCCCCGGATCGTGGTCAGCGGGGTGCGCAGCTCGTGCGAGGCGTTGGCGACGAACTGCCGGAGCTGTTCCTCGGACCGCTGCCGTTCGTCGAACGCCCGGTTGAGGGCGGTGCCGACCTCGCCCACCTCGGAGTGGCGCCGGGCGACCTCGATGCGCTGGTCGGCGTCGCCGTCGGCGATCGCGGTGGCGGTGGCGGCCATGTCCCGCAACGGCCGCAGGCCCACGCGCAGTACGCCGCGACTGAGGAGCACGATGCCGCCGAGCGCGGCCAGGGTGGCGGCGGCGTCGGCGCCGATCAGCCAGTACACGACGTCCTCGGCCGGCTGGAGGCTCTTGGCGACCACGACCGTGCTGAACTGCCGGGGCGCCGTGCCGGGCGCGAGCCGGACCGTGGCCGGCCGGCCTACGGGGAAGCTCAGGACGCGGTAGCGCGGTACGGGCGCTCCGTTCGCCGACAGGGTGAGAGGCTGCCCGGCGAACCCGGCCGGGACCGGCGTCGGCAGGTCGGGGCGGGCTCTGAGCTGTCCGTTGAGGTCCCGTGCCGGGGTCTGGGCGACCACCCGGCCGTGGCGGTCGATCATTGCGATATAGATGCCGTCGGGTATCAGGGAGTCGAGGGCGGCGTCGTCGACCGGGGTGGTCAGATGGCGCACCCGGTGCTGAACGGTCTCGCGGGTCTTGGTGAGCGTGGCGTCGGCGACATCGACGAGGTTGAGGCGCAGCCCGATCAGCGACACCGCGTTGACGGCCACCATGCCCCCGGCCGCCAGCAGGACGACCCCCACCATCAGCCGTGCCCGCAAGGAGCCGCGCCAGGCGCCGGCCATCTCAGCCGCCTCCGGGCATCCGCAGGCTGTAGCCGAAACCGCGCATGGTGTGGATCAGGGCGGGGGCCTGCGCGTCCACCTTCGCCCGGAGACGGGAGACCAGCTTCTCGACGACGCCCTCGCCGAAGTGGTGCTGCCACACGTGGTCCATGATCTGTTCTTTCGACATCACGTGGTCGGCGTTGATGAGCAGATACCGCAGCAGCTTGTACTCGGTCGGCGACAGCGCGATCAGCCGGTCCCCGCGGTGCACCCGCCTGCTGCGCTCGTCCACCGTCAGATCGGCGAAGCGCAGCCTCGGGGCCGGTTCCGCGGACCGGCCGGCCCGCCGTAGCAAGGCGTGCACCCTGGCGAGCAGTTCGGGCAGGCTGAAGGGCTTGGTGAGGTAGTCGTCCGCGCCCATGGCGAAACCCGTCACCCGGTCCTCGACGGAATCCCGCGCCGTCAGGAACAGCACCGGCAGCCGCGCCCCGTCCGCCACCAGCCGCCGGCAGACGGCGAAGCCGTCCATGTCGGGCAGCATGACGTCCAGCACCAGCAGGTCCGGGGGCTGGGCCTCGTACGCGCGCAGGGCCTCGGCGCCGCACCCCGCCGTCGCGACCGTGTACCCCGCGAGGCCCAAGGTGGTCTCCAGCAGCTCCGCCATCCGCGGGTCGTCGTCCACGACAAGCAGCCGTTGCCCGGTCCCCCGGGGCAACGGTGCACCACTCGTCGGCGAGGCGGAGGGCATGGCTGGCACCAATCGGGTCATGGAGTCTGCGACGACAACGAGCCGCCCCGGCCCCCGGTTCCCCCCGGGCGGCGGACATTGCCCCGGGGCCGCGGTGGCTGTCAGGCAACGGTCAGGTTGCTGACCGGGACGGGTCAGCGGGGCCGGTTTCTCTTGAGCCACGACACCGGATTGAGCGCCGTCCGTCGAGATGCAGTTCATCGAGACGCAGTTCATCGAGAAGCCGTCTGTCGAGAAGCAGTCCGTAGAGAAAGCCGTCTGTCGAGAAGCAGTCCGTAGAGAAAGCCGTCCGCCGACAAGCCGTCCGTAGAGAAGCCTGGAGACCCCCGTGGACCCTGCCGCATCTCATGAAGCCGGCGGTACGGACGCCGTGCAGACCGCCCTGCAGACCGCCGTGCAGACGGCTGTGCGGAACCGGCTGCGCAGCACCGTGGTCGACATCGCGCCCGTCTTCGGATTCACCCTGACCTTCGCCCTCACGCACCGGCTCGCCGTCGCGCTGACGCTCGCCTTCGCCGCCGGGGCCGGGGTCTTCGTCCACCGGCTGGCCCGCAAAGAGCCCGTACGGCGCGCGCTGGGAATCCTCGGCCTGGTCTGTGTCCAGGGCGCACTGGCCGCACGCACCGGGCAGGCCACCACCTTCTTCCTCCCGCATCTGTTGCTGCACTGCACGATGGCCGTGGCGGGGCCGGTGCTGATCCTGCTCGGACGGCCGCCGATGGGGCTGATGGTGGGGCTGCTCACGGGGGAGCGGACCGCGTGGCGCCGCTGCGCGGTGCGCCGCCGGGCGTTCGCCAAGGGCAGCCTCGTCATGTTCGCCGGAAATGTTCTGATGCTGGCCGTCCAGCTCCCGCTGTTCCTGTCCGGACAGGCCGTCGCCCTCGGCTCGGTCGATGTCTTCGGGCCCCTCGTCTTCGCGCTCGGCGCACTGCTGGGGTGGCGCGTCTACCGGCGCTCCGTCGGTACGCACCGCTGCGACGCCCCTGCCCGTGAGAGCGCCGACCGCGGCGCCGCACCGTCACACCCTCTGGAAAGGACCGTTCGATGACCGACACCCAGCACACCACCGGGACGCAGCCGGCCGCCAGGCCCCAGCCGACCGCGCGGACCTGCCCGTTCGACCCGCCGGAGGAGTACCGGACGCTGCGCGAGGAGGACCCGATCGCGCCGGTGGCCTTCCCGGACGGTACGAACGGCTGGCTGGTCACCCGGCATGCGGACGTACGGGCGGTGCTCGCCGACCCGCGGTTCGGCGCGAACCGCCGGCCGGGGCGGGCCACCGCCGCGCCCGTCGACGCCCCGCTGCCGCCGCCTCCGCCGGGGATGTTCATCATGATGGACGCCCCGGAGCACACCCGGATCCGCCGGCTGCTCACCGGCCAGTTCACGGTGCGCCGGATGCAGAAGCTGGCCCCCGCGGTGGAGCGGATCGTCGCCGAGCAGCTGGACGCGATGGCGTCCGCCGAGCAGCCGGTCGACCTCGTCCAGGCCTTCGCCCTGCCCATTCCCTCGCTGGTGATCTGCGAGCTGCTCGGGGTGCCGTACGCCGACCGTGCGGACTTCCAGCGGAACTCGGGCACCGTGCTCCGGCTCGACGCGAGCCAGGAGGAGGTCCAGCAGGCCCAGCAGGCGATGAACCAGTACATCCACCAACTGGCCGTCGCCAAGCGCACCGACCCCGCCGACGACATCCTCAGCGGTCTGGTGCAGGACGGCCGGCTCACCGACGAGGAAGTGGCCGGCGTCGGTGCGCTGCTGCTGCTCGCCGGGCACGAGACGACGGCGAACATGATCGCGCTGGGCACCATGTGCCTGCTGGGCAACCCCGGCCAGCTGGCGGCGCTGCGCGCGGACCCCTCGCTGATGGACAATGCCGTCGAGGAACTGCTCCGCTACTTGACGATCATTCAGTTCGGTCTGCGCCGGGTGACGCGGGAGGACGTGGAGCTGGACGGCCACCGGATCCCGGCCGGCACCACGGTGCTCGCCTCCCTCACCTCGGGCAACCGTGACGCGGACCAGTTCTCCGGCGACCCCGACCAGCTGGACGTGCACAGGCCGTACAGCCCGCACCTCGCTTTCGGGCACGGCGTCCACCAGTGCATCGGCCAGCAGCTGGCCCGGGTGGAGATGAAGGCCGCGCTGTCCGCTCTCTTCGACCGCTTCCCCTCCCTGCGGCTGGCGGTTCCGGCGGAGCAGGTGCCGATGCGCGACGACATGCTCATCTACGGCGTCCACGAGCTGCCCGTGACCTGGTAGCCGGCGGCACGGCTGCCCCGCGATACCGCATTCCCACAGAAGGAGAACCCCGATGAAGGTCATCATCGATGAGGACAAGTGCGTCGGTGCCGGTCAGTGTGTGCTGGCTGCCGCCGAGGTGTTCGACCAGCGGGAGGACGACGGCATCGTCGTCCTCCTCGACCCCCTCCCGCCGAAGGCGCTGCACCCCTCGGTGGAGGACGCCGCGGCCCGCTGCCCGGCGCTGGCCATCGAGGTGCTGAAGTAGTGCCTGCGCGGGACCGGATCGTCGTGGTGGGCGCCTCGGCGGCGGGCCTGACCGCGGCCGAGGCCCTGCGCCGCGAGGGCTTCAACGGGACGCTGACCATGGTCGGCGCGGAACTCTGGGCACCCTACGACCGGCCGCCGCTGTCCAAGCAGGTCCTGGCCGGTGACCGGGAGCCGGAGACGACGCTGCTGCGCCGGGACGCGGACCTGCGGCGCCTGGCGCTGGATCTGCGGCCGGGCTGCCGGGCGACCGGACTGGACCCGGCGGCGCGCACCGTCACCCTCGCGGACGGGGACCGGCTGCACTACGACGGTCTGGTCATCGCGACGGGGCTGCGGCCGCGCCGGCTGCCCTTCGGCCATGAACTCGCCGGTGTGCACGTGCTGCGCACCCTCGACGACGCCCTGACGCTGCGGGCGCAGTTGCTGGGCGGCCCCCGGGTCGTGGTGATCGGCGCCGGATTCCTCGGCAGCGAGATCGCGGCCACCGCCCGGGGGCTCGGCCTGGACGTCACGCTCGTCGATGTCGCGCCCACCCCGCTGGCCGCGCAAGTCGGCACCTGGGCAGGAGAGTTGGTGGCCGGGCTGCACCGGGACCACGGGGTCCGGCTGCGCATGGGCCGCGGTGTCACCGGCCTGACCGGCGCGAGCGGCCGGGTCACCGAGGTGGTGCTCGACGACGGCAGCCGGCTCCCCGCCGAGGTGGTCGTGGTCGCGATCGGCTCGGTACCGGCCACCGACTGGCTGGCCGGCTCCGGGATTCCCCTGGGGGACGGGGTGCTCTGCGACAGCCACTGCCGGGCCGCGCCCGGGATCTACGCGGCAGGCGACGTCGCCAACTGGCCGCACCCGGCCACCGGCGGCCGCGTCCGTCTGGAACAGCGCACCAACGCCACCACCCAGGCCCTCGCCGTCGCCAAGAACCTCCTCGCCGCCCCCGGGGAGGAGGCGCCGTACGCGCCGGTCCCGTTCGGCTGGACCGATCAGTACGACGCCAAGATCCAGTTTCACGGCTGGTGCCCCGACGGTGCGCAGGTCGAATGCGTCGACGGCGATCCACGGGAGCGCAGGTTCGTCGCGCTCTACCGGGACCGTGGCCGCGTGGTGGGCGTGCTCGGCTGGAACAGCGCACGCGCGCTGCGCGCCTACCGCGGGCGCATCGGCGAGGGGGCGGCGCCGGCGGCACTGGAGCGGTGAGCCGGGGGAGGACGGGGGCGCCCCGGCCGGGGACCCGGGGGAGGACGGGGGGGTCGCCCCGGCCGGGGACCCGGCGGAGGGGCCGGCGGAGAGGCCGGCAGCGGGCCGGCCGGGGCGAGCCGGGGAAGCGTCCCAAGGGCCGGCGGGAGGGCGTGCACCGGAGGGGTGAACTGGAGGGGTGAACTGGAGGGGTGAAGGGGCCCGTCGGGGAAGGGTTTTGGCGGGCGGGAAGGGGTGCACCGGCGTAAGTTCACCGGCATGGTGACTTCGATGACGCATGAGGACTACGAGCGGCGGATGGACCGGGCGGGCCGGGCCGCCGCCGTTGTCGGGCTGGCCGGGCTGATCGTGACGCCGGGGCCGGACCTGGTATGGCTGTGCGGCTACCGGCCGCCCGCGGTCACCGAGCGGCTGACCGCTCTGGTGATCGAGCCGGGGCGGCGCTCGCGGCTGCTGGTGCCCGTATTGGAGTTCCCGGACGCGGAATCCTCGCCCGGGGCGCCGGCGCTGGACGTGTCGGGGTGGACCGATGGCTCGGAGCCGTATGCCGAGATCGCCAAGTGGGTGGACCCGCACGGGCGTTACGGGGTGTCCGACGCGACCTGGGCGCTGCATCTGCTGGGGCTGCAGCGGTCGCTGCCGGGGACCGCCTACGCCGCGTTGACGGAGGTGCTGCCGATGCTGCGCGCCGTCAAGGACGCCCATGAGGTGGCGCTGCTGGCCGCGGCCGGAGCCGCCGCGGACGCGGCGTACGAGGGGATCCTGCGGGTGCGCTTCGGCGGGCGGCGGGAGTCCGAGGTGGCGGCGGACCTGGCGCGGCTGCTGACCGAGCACGGCCACAGCCAGGTGGATTTCACGGTGGTCGGGTCGGGCCCCAACGGCGCCAATCCGCACCACGAGGCCGGGGAGCGGGTCATCGAGGACGGTGACATGGTCGTGCTCGACTTCGGCGGCCTCAAGGACGGGTACGGGTCGGACACCTCGCGGACCGTGCACGTCGGGGAGCCGGACGCCGAGGAGCGCAAGGTGCACGACATCGTGCGCCAGGCGCAGCAGGCGGCGTTCGAGGCGGTGCGGCCGGGTGTCGCGTGCCAGGACATCGACCGGGTGGCCAGAAAGGTGATCAAGGCTGCCGGGTACGGCGAGTACTTCATCCACCGGACCGGGCACGGCATCGGGGTGACCACGCACGAGCCGCCGTATCTGGTGGAGGGCGAGCATCTGCCGCTGGTGCCCGGGATGTGCTTCTCGATCGAGCCGGGGATCTATCTGCCGGGGCGGTTCGGGGTCCGGATCGAGGACATCGTGACGTGTACGGACTCGGGCGGGCGGCGGCTGAACGAAACGGCTCGGGAGCTGGCGGTGGTGCGGTAGGACCGGGCGCCGGCCGCCGGGCGCGGCCGCCGGCCGCTGGGGCACCCCGCGGTGCCTGCCCCGCCACACTGTCCGGAAACCGGGTGTTTCCGCAGCTCAGAGTGCATTGTCAGTGGTGTGGTCCACGATGGGGTGTGCAGGAGTGGACCGGCACGGCGACGGGCTCGGACGGCAGGGAAGGCGGTGATCGCGTGGCAGGGCGCGGCAAGGAGACGGTGCGGGCGGTGCGGCGGCCGGAGGTCCGGCTGCCGGAGCTGGCGGCGTACGACGGCGGGGAGCTGGAGGTGGAGGGGGATTACGACGGGCTGGAGTTCGCCGATGCCGACTGGGCCGGGCAGTCGGCACGCGGCGCCCGCTTCATGGACTGCGCGCTCCGGCGGTGCACGCTCGATGAGACGGTGCTCGGCCGGGCGCGGATCATCGACAGCGTGCTGAGCGGAGTGCGCGGGGTCGGCACGGACCTCTCCCAGGCGTCCTTGCGCGATGTGGAGGTCACGGACGCCCGGCTCGGCGGGACGCAGCTGCATGGTGCGGTCCTGGAGCGGGTCGTGGTGCGCGGCGGGAAGATCGACTTCCCCAATCTGCGCAGGGCGAAGCTGCGGGATGTCGCCTTCGAGGGCTGTGTGCTGGTCGAGGCGGACTTCGCGGGGGCGGAGCTGGAGCGGGTGACGTTCGACGACTGCACCCTGGCCCGGGTGGACTTCTCCGAGGCGCGGATGAAGGACGTCGATCTGCGGGGCGCGGCCGCGGTGGACATCGCGCGGGGGATCGACCGGCTGTCGGGCGCGGTGATCAGCGCGTCCCAACTGCTCGATCTCGCCCCGGCGTTCGCGGCGCAGATAGGGGTGCGGGTCGAGTGAGGCCGCTGCCGTACGGCGGAGGCTCTCCCGAGGCGTAGGGGTCCCTCCGCGCCGGGGTCCCTCCGCGCCTGGGTCCCGCCGTTCCGGGGTCCGTCCGTTCCGGGGTCCGTCCGTGGTCAGACGCGGGGGAAGCGGGCCTGGAGGTCCCAGACGGCGGGGTTGTCGTCGAGGCCGTCGTGCATGTCGGTGAGGTCGGCGATCAGGTCGTGCAGGAAGTCGCGGGCCTCGCGGCGCAGCGCGGAGTGGTTGAAGGTGAGCGGGGCCTCGTCGGCCGGCATCCAGTCGGCGTCCACGTCCACCCACCCGAAGCGGCGCTCGAAGAAGATCCGGTCGGCGGATTCGGTGAAGTCCAGCTCGGCGTGGACCGGGCGGGCGGAGCGGTTGCCGCGGGGATCGGTGTCGAGCTGCTCGACGATGTCGCACAGCGCCCAGGCGAAGTCGAGGACCGGCACCCAGCCCCAGGCCGTGGACAGCTCGCGGTCCGTCTTCGTGTCGGCGAGATAGACATCGCCGCAGAAGAGGTCATGGCGCAGCGTGCGCACGTCCGCCGTCCGGTAGTCCGTCTGCGGCGGATCAGGGAAGCGGCGGGAGAGGGAGTAGCCGAGGTCGATCACGTCTTGATGGTGTCACGCCGGTGCGGCGGCGGGGCGCCCGCATCCGCCCTCCGCGAAGCCCGGCCGCGCCCGCGCGAAGCCCCGGTCCCGCCCCGCCCGCCGCGAGGCCCCTGAACACGCCGAGAGCCGGCCCCCGCCATGGGGAACCGGCCCTCCGTCTGCGCTGTGACCTGGCCGCGCCGGGCCGCAGGCGCGGCTCAGACGTTGACGCCGAAGTCCTGCGCGATGCCGACGAGGCCCGACGCGTAACCCTGGCCCACCGCGCGGAACTTCCACTCCGCGCCGTTGCGGTACAGCTCGCCGAAGACCATGGCCGTCTCGGTGGCCGCGTCCTCGCTGAGGTCGTAGCGGGCGACCTCGGTGCCACCGGCCTGGTTGACGATGCGGATGAAGGCGTTCCGCACCTGGCCGAAGTTCTGGCTGCGGTTCTCGGCGTCGTAGATCGAGACCGGGAAGACGATCTTGTCGACGTCGGCCGGCAGCGCCGCCAGGTTGACGTTGATCTGCTCGTCGTCGCCCTCGCCCTGGCCGGTGACGTTGTCGCCGGTGTGCACGATCGACTGGTCCGGCGTGGCCTTGTTGTTGAAGAAGACGAAGTGCTGGTCGGAGTAGACCTTGCCGCTCGGGTTGACCGCGATCGCGCTCGCGTCGAGGTCGAAGTCCGTGCCGGTGGTGGTCCGGACGTCCCAGCCGAGGCCGACCGTGATGGCGGTCAGGCCCGGTGCCTCCTTGGTGAGCGAGACGTTGCCGCCCTTGGACAGGCTTACAGCCATGGGATGTCCCTTTCCTTGTCGACTCGTCGAATCGTCGGGCTCCGTACTGCGCACGAAGCTACCGTCACCCACCACAACGCCATGAGGGGACCGCGAGGTTCCAGCCCTCTTTACTTTCTTTGCCGAACCCTGATGGCGGATGTGCCGTGATGGACCAGGAAAAGTGGGTGACGGGCCCCAAAGCGCGCGAGATCATAGGACTCATGTCCGGGCCCTATGTCATCCGCGGTTCGGTCGTCCTTCCAGAGGCCGAGCTCGTCTGGCGTTTCTCGCGCTCCTCAGGTCCGGGCGGCCAGCACGTCAACACCAGCGACAGCCAGGTCGAGCTGCGCTTCGACCTCGACCGGACGCAGGCGCTGCCGCCGGTGTGGAAGGAGCGCGCCCTGGAGCGGCTGGCGGGCCGGCTGACCGGCGGCGTGCTGTCCGTGCGGGCCTCCGAGCACCGCTCCCAGTGGCGCAACCGCGAGACCGCCGCCGTCCGGCTGGCCGCGCTGCTCGCCGAGGCCACCGCGCCACCGCCCAAGGCGCGCCGTAAGTCGCGGATCCCGCGCGGCATCAACGAGCGGCGGCTGCGCGAGAAGAAGCAGCGCGGCGACACCAAGCGCGGCCGCTCGGGACGGGACTGGGGGTGACCACCCCCGTCGGCCCCCCGTCACCCCCGTCGCCCCGTCGGCCACCCCTGCCCTGTCGGCCACCCCCGCCCCGTCGGCGCCGTCCGTCCTTCACCTCAGCTGCCGGTACTTCCCCCGGAAGTACGCCAGCGGCCCGTCGTCCTCGTTCAGGGTCGACGTGGCCAGTACACGGGCGATGACGAGGGTGTGATCGCCCGCCACGACCCGCTGCTCGGTGCGGCATTCCAGGGTCGCCAGCGCTCCGCCGATGAGCGGGGCCCCGGACACCTCGCCCCGGACGAACGGAAGGTCCTCGAAGAGAAGCCGGTCGCTGATGCGGCCCTTCATCGCGAACCGTCCGGCAATCTGCCGCTGATGCCCCGAGAGCACCGACACGGCCCAGAGCGGCTGCAGCTCCAGCAGGTCGTCCATGCGTGAGTCGTTGCGAACGCTCAGCATCACGAGCGGCGGGTCGAGGGACACCGACAGGAATGCCGTGGCGGTCATGCCGACGTCCTCGCCGTGCGGCCCGTCGTCCGGGTCGTGGGCGGTGATCAGCACCACCCCGGCGGCGAGGCGGGACAGGGCGGCACGGAATTCGTCGTCACTCACTCCAACAGAATGCGGGATGGGCGTCCCGCCCGGCACGGAAGCGAGGGCGACGGCGGGTGCGGACGGGGCGGCGGGCCCGGAGGCCGCCGTATCGGCAGGGCTTTTCGTGAACACGCCATAAACGCTAACTTCGCCGGTCCCCCGCGCGCATCGGGCCGGGGGACCACCCGCGCCCTAGGTCTGACGACGGAAGTCCGGAACACTCGGAAATTTGCGTTCTGGAAGTGTAGAAAGAGTGAAGGCGTGCTCCTGTGGCGAATTTCTGGAAGATCGCCAAGGGGGCTTCAGGGTCTGTGACTTGAGTCACAGCAGGCGCTAATTGTTGACCCTGTGTACCGAGTGAACAGCTCACTGTGATTCAGTGAGCGTGGAATCGGACGACAAAGAATCGTGGAGTTTGCTGTCGAGGTCTCAGGGAGAGCGAGCGATGGAGGCCGAGTCGGAGCCATACGTCCGTCTTGCGACCCTGCGGCAGCTGTACCGAGTGGTCGCCGAACTGAACACCGCGCGCAGCCTCGCGGACACCCTGCAGACGGTCGCCGACGGTGTGATCACCGGGCTCGGCTATGAGCTGGCCGCGGTCAATCTCGTCCGCCCCGACGGCGATCTCGTGGTCGCCGCGGTCGCCGGCAGTGCGGGCGCCGAGGCGCTGATGGCCGGACGGGTCGGCTCCCGGGCCGCCTGGGACCGCCGGCTGTCCATGGGCGAGCGCTGGGGCGACCTCATCTTCATCCCGCACACCGAGGGCTGGGTGCTCGATGACGACGACGTACCGCAGTGGCACACGGCCGGACCCGCGCCCCGGTTCCCCGACGAGTGGCACTCCATGGACCGCCTCCTCGCACCCATGTACCCCGCGGCCAACGGCGGCGGTGAGCTGCTGGGGGTGATCTCCGTCGACCGGCCGCGCAACGGCCGGCGGCCCGGCGCCTGGGGCCAGGAAGCCCTGCAGATGTACGCCTTCCAGTCCGCCATCGCGATCAGCAACGCCCGGCTGCGGGCGAACATGCAGCGCGCGCTGGTCCGGCTGGAGCGCGATCAGCAGGCGCTGCGGGCCAGCGAGGAGAGCTTCCGGCAGGCCTTCGAGTACGCGCCGAGCGGGATGGCCGTCGCCGAAATGGGCGGTGACCAGCACGGACGGCTGCTGCGCACCAATGACGCGCTGTGCCGGCTGCTGGGCCGCCCGGCCTCCGGGATGCGCCGCTACTCCTTCTCCGACCTCGTCCACCCCGAGGACATCGGCACCCTGCTGCGCACCTCCGCCGAGGGCGGCCGCGCCGAGCTGCGGCTGGCCCGCCGGGACGGCACGTACGTGTGGGTCTCGCTGCGCAACTCCGTCGTCGCCGACACCGCCGACGGCCCCCGCTTCCTGCTCACCCACGTCGAGGACATCGAGGAGCGCAAGCGCCATGAGCTGCAGCTCGCCCATCGCGCCAGCCACGATTCGCTGACCGGGCTGCCCAACAGCGCGGAGCTGCGGGCCCGGCTCGGCGCCCGGCTGTGCTCCCGCCCCGCGGGCTCGATGGCGGACGCCTACGCCTCCTCGGGCGTCATCCACACCGATCCGCGGGATCCGCACGGCTTCCGTGCGGACGGCAAGGAGCCCTTCGACGGGCTCGACGGCTTCGAGGGCGGGCCCCCGGTCCCGTTCGACCACCATGTCCATCTCGTCGCCCCCGCGGACGGCCCGGCCGACGACGGCTCCAAGGGGCTCGCGGTCCTCTTCTGCGATCTCGACGGCTTCAAGTCGATCAACGACCGCTTCGGGCACAACACCGGCGATGCGGTGCTGATCGAGGTCGCCCGCCGGCTGACCAGCGGCGTCCGGGACGGCGATACGGTCGCCCGGCTCGGCGGCGATGAATTCGTGGTGCTCGCCGACGGCCTGGGGACCGCCGATGCCCAGGATCTCGCGGTCCGGCTGCGGAACGCGATCATCCCGCCGATCCGGGTGGAGGGCCGGGCGGTCCGGGTCGGCGCCAGCTTCGGCATCGGCTGGGCGAGCTGCGGGATGACGGCCGAGGAAGTGCTGGAGTCGGCCGATCAGCGGATGTACGTCGAGAAGCGGTCCCGCTCGAAGGCGAACCGGCGGGCGGCGGGCTGAGCCGGGGCGGCCCGCCGCGGCGTCCGCGGCCCGTGCCGCGAATCTCACAGCGGGCCCGCCGCGGCCTTTGCACCAGCGGTTCACCGTTCCGTAGCGATCTTGTGGCCCTCCGGGCTCGGTATGCGCAAGCCCCAAGGGGGTAGGCTGCGCCGATGCGGCGCGGCGCCGCCGGGGGCCCGAAAGACAGTTCGCGCAGAAGACGACAGCGCATGCGCGACGACGCGTACGGACGCGCACAGATCGCTTGGGAGTGACACGGAATGACGGCCGGCAACAACGGCGCGGACACGCCGGAGAACGACGACCCGTTCGCCTATCTCTACCGCTCGGAAGGCGGCGAGGGCGGCGCGCCGGGGCCGTCGGGCGACGGTGCGCCGGGGCGGCAGCCGGGCGTCCCGCGCACCTCCTACAACCAGGTGCGGGCGGTCGGCCAGCGCCAGTACGGCCAGCAGGCCCCGCAGCAGGTGACGTACGGGCAGCAGAACGCCCACTACGCCGCGCCGGAAACGCTGCCCGGCGGTGACCGTACGCGTTCGTCCGCGGCCCAGGGCCACGCCGGCCAGGAGCCGCGCCGCGGCCGCAACGGCCTGCTGATAGGCACCGTCGCGGTGGTCGCGGTGGTGTGCATAGGCATCGGCGTGGCGATGCTCACCAACGGCAAGGGCTCCAAGGGCGACACCGCGGGCAAGCCGGGGCCGACGGCCGGTGACACGGTGGCCCCCAGTGACAAACCCACCAAGAAGCCCGCTCCCGGCAAACTGCCCGAGCAGGACGCGGGCAGCCTGCGGCTCGACGGCGGGGCGAGCACGGCCAAGGATGTCCCCGGCGCCCGCTCGGACGGCGGGACGTATGTGGCGGGCATGAACACCCCCGGTGCTTCGGCCACGTGGAGCGTCGATGTGCCCCGGTCCGGCGACTACACGCTCTTCGTCGGCTACGGCGTGCCGGGCAAGGACGCCGATTCCTCGCTGACCATCAACGGTCAGCCGCGCTCGGCGAAGCTGAGCATGAAGAACTTCGCCGGTGCGAAGGAGGGCGCGTGGGACAAGGGCTGGACCCGTACCTTCGCCTGGATACAGCTGAACAAGGGCACGAACACCATAAAGATCTCGTGCGAGCAGGGAAACCAGTGCGACTTCAACCTGGACAAGGTCAGCCTCAAGGCGGGCCAGGTCAAGGGCTGACGGCCGGGCCGGCGCCGGTCCGGTGAGCACCAGCGGTGTGCCGCGGGGAGAGCGATCCCCGCGGCACACCGCTTTTCATCCGGCCGCAGTGGTGCGGCGCGCCCTCTCTCAGCGGGCCGGCCCGGACGTGGAGTGAGCGCTCGTCACCACCACCCGCGCCAGCAGCTCTTCATACGTCGCCGCATCGAACTCGCCCGCCGCCGGGGCCCGTACGGTCGCCGCGGACAGGGCCACCGCGCGGGTCAGCCGGTCCGGCCAGGGCAGCTCCTCCACCAGGCCGGACAGCAGACCGGCCACCGCGGAATCCCCGGCGCCGGTCGGATTGCCGGCGATCCGCCGGGGCGGGGCGGCCTGCCAGGTGCCCTCGGCGGTCACCGCGAGCATGCCGTCCGGGCCGAGCGAGGCGGCCACCGCATGGGCACCGCGGCGGCGCGCGTCGCGGGCGGCGCGCAGCGGCTCGGTGCTGCCGGTGAGGGCGGCGAGTTCACCGGCGTTGGGCTTGGCCAGGTCGGGGCGGGCGGCCAGGCCGCGGCGCAGCGGTTCGCCGCTGGTGTCCAGCAGGACCGGGACGCCGGCGCTGCGGGCGGCCCGGGTGAGCCGGGCGTAGACATCGACCGGCACGCCCGGCGGCAGGCTGCCGCACAGTGCCACCGCCCGTGCCTCGCCCAGCAGTTCGCGGTAGGTGCCGAGGAAGGCGTCCCATTCGGCGGGGGAGACGGTCGGGCCCGGCTCGTTGAGCTGGGTGGTGTCCCCGCTGCCCGCGTCGACGACCGCGACGGTGCGGCGGGTGGTGCCGCCGACCGGGACCAGCGCGTCGGTGACCTCGGTCTCCGCGAGCAGCGCGCGCAGCGCCTCGCCGGTGCCGCCGCCCGCGAAGCCGGTGGCGACCGTGCGGTGACCGAGCGCGGCCAGCACCCGGGCGACGTTCAGCCCCTTGCCGCCGGGGCGTTCGGACACCTCGGTGATCCGGTTCGTGGCATGCGGACGGAGCCGGGGAACGCGGTAGGTGATGTCCAGGGCGGCGTTCAGCGTGACCGTGAGGATCATGGTCGCCCCTCCGGGCAGTCATGGCCGGGCGGCCGGGCGTCGGACAACCGCGGGCGGCGGTGGCATACGGACAAGTGCGCGAGCGATCATGCCATCGCCGGTGGTGGTTGGCCCAGACCCGGGCCCGCCGCCGGATGCTCCGGGGCCGGCCGAAGGGAGCCGGCCGTGCGGCTGCCCGCCGCCGGTGCGGAGCGTCAGACGCCCGCCGGGCGCACCAGCCACTCGCCCCGGCGCATGACCCCCACCAGGTCGTATGCCGCATCCAGCACCACCAGGTCGGCGTCCTTGCCGGTCTGCAGGGAGCCGGTCCGGCCGTCGATGCCCAGGAGCCGGGCCGGGGTGGCCGAAAGTGCCTGTACGGCCTGGTCGACCGTCAGGCCGTCGACGGTGACGGCGCGTTGGAAGGCGCGGTCCAGAGTGAGGGTGGACCCGGCGATCGACCCGGCCGTGGGGCCTTCGCTGATGCGTGCGACCCCGTCCTTGACCTCGACCTGCATCGGGCCGAGCGGATACATCCCGTCGTTCATCCCGGCCGCGCCCATGGCGTCGGTGATGAACGCGACCCGTCCGGCGCCGGCCTCGCGGACCGCCAGTTGCAGGACCGCGGGGTGCAGATGGGTGCCGTCATTGATCAGCTCGACGGTGATCCGCTCGTCCTCCAGGAGCGCCGCGACCGGGCCGGGCGCGCGGTGGGCCAGCGCGGGCATCGCGTTGAAGAGGTGGGTGGCGACGGTGGCGCCGGCCTCGATGGCCTGGCGGGTGGCGTCGTAGGTGGAGTCGGTGTGGCCGACGGCGGCGATCACCCCGGCGTCGGCGAGCAGCCGTACGGACTCCAGGCCGCCGGGCAGTTCGGGCGCGACGGTCATCATCGACGCGGTGCCGTGCGCGGCGTCGAGGAGCTTGCGGACATCGGCCGGGTCCGGGTCGCGCAGCAGCTCCGGCTGGTGGGCGCCGCAGCGGTGCGCGGAGATGAACGGGCCCTCGAAGTGGACACCGGCCAGCTCGCCCTGCTGGACCAGCTCGGCGAGCACCGCGGCCTGCCGGGCGAGATCGGCCAGTTCGCCGGTGACGGTGGAGGCGACCATCGAGGTGGTGCCGTGCCTGCGGTGGGTCTCGGCCACCGTCATGCACTCCTCGGGGTCGGCGGACGAGAACGAGCCGCCGCCTCCGCCGTGGACGTGCATATCGACGAAGCCGGGGACGATGAGGTGGCCCAAGAGGTCCACCACGGTTGCGGACACAGCCTCGTCCAGGTCGATGTCACGGCTGTGGACATCGCCGATCCGGCCGCCCTCGACGGTGATCCGGCCGCGCTCGACGACGCCGGACGGCCGGGCGATCCGGGCGCCGGCCAGGACGGTGCGCCCGCGGTCCGAGGCCCGCTGCGGGGACTGTTGCTGTGCCATCAGGCGGTTACCTCCGTGGAGAGAAGATCCCAGGCGAGCAGTCCTGCGCCCAGGCACCCGGCGGCGTCCCCCAGGGCCGCCGGAACGATCGAGGGGAGCCGCTGGAACGTAACGCGGCGGCGGACCGCTTCCCGCAGAGGTGTGAACAGCGTGTCGCCCGCCTCGGCGAGCCCGCCGCCGATGATCAGCGTCTGCGGGTCGAGCAGGGTGAGGCCGGTGACCAGACCGTCGGCGAGGGCGTCCACGGCGTTCTGCCAGACGGCGCGGGCCCGCTCGTCGCCGGACTCCACCGCCTTGGCCGCGTCGGCCGCGGTGGCCTGCGGGTCCTTGCAGACCGCCGCCCAGTCCCGGCCGACCGCGGAGGCCGAGGCCAGGGTCTCCAGACAGCCGCGCTGACCGCAGCCGCACTCGCGCCCGCCGGGCCGTACGACGATGTGGCCGATCTCTCCCGCGCTGCCGTGCGCCCCGGCCTCGATCCGGCCGCCGATGCCGATGGCGCCCGCGATCCCCGTGCCCAGCGGTACGAACAGGAACCGGTCGGCGTCCCGGCCGGCCCCGATCCGGCCCTCGGCCAGCCCGCCGGTGCGGACGTCATGGCCGAGGGCGACCGGCACCCCGCCGAGCCGCTCGGACAGCAGCGCCCGCATCGGTACGTCCTGCCAGCCGAGGTTCGAGGCGTAGACGGCGGTGCCGGACTGCTCGTCGACGATGCCGGGGACGGCGACACCGGCCGCCGCGGCGGGGACGCCGAAGCGGGCCGTGCCGAGCGCGCGCAGCTCGGCGGCGAAGCCGAGGACGGCCTCGACCACCGCGTCGGGGCCCCGCTCCCGGCCGGTGGGGCGCCGCGCCTCGTACAGCAGTACGGGGGGAGCGGCGGGTGTCCCCCCGGAAGGCGCCGTGTCCACCCCTACGAGGGCGGCCTTCATGCCGGTGCCGCCCACATCAAGGGCGATGACGTATCTCACGGGAACAGTTTTGCGCGATCCGGCCTGAAAGGTCTAGTCCACTCGCCGTGCGGATCGTACGGCGGGGAGCTGCCCGCAGGCCGGTCCCGCCGCGAAACGGGGGGTGGTGTAGACCTTGTAAAGGGCGCGGGGGAAACTCGCTGTTCAAGCCGTTGGAGGGGACTCCTGAGACGGCGGGGCATTCCCCGGCAAGCACGGATTTTCAGAACAAAGGGCGGTAACAGCGGTGCAGCGGCGGTACTTGAGCCTGGCGGCGGCGATGGCCACCACCATGACACTGACTCTTACCGGCTGCGGCAGCGGCTCCGGTGGCGGCGACGTCACCCTCAAACTGATCGCGGCGGACTACGGCGACAGCAAGTCCAACGGCTCCCAGCACTACTGGGACCAGCTCGCCCGCGCCTTCGAGAAGAAGAACCCCGGCATCAAGGTCGATGTCGACGTCTACAGCTGGACGGACGTCGACAAGAAGGTCGAGGACCTGGTCAAGGACGGCCACGCCCCCGACCTCGCACAGATCGGCGCCTACGCCGATTACGCCGCCAAGGGCCAGCTCTACAGCGCCGACCAGCTGCTCTCCATCCCGACCCAGGCCGACTTCACCCCCTCCCTCGCGGAGGCCGGCGAGTACAAGCGCGTCCAGTACGGCATGCCCTTCGGCGCCAGCACCCGGCGGCTCTTCTACAACAAGAAGCTGTTCGCCCAGGCCGGCATCACCGCCCCGCCGCAGACCTGGGACGACATCGCCCACGACGCCCAGCTGCTGAAGGCCCAGGGCGTCAAGATGCCCTTCGCGCTGCCGCTCGGCCCGGAGGAGACCCAGGCCGAGACGATGCAGTGGATGCTCAGCGGTGGCGGCGGCTACACCGACAGCATCGGCAAGTACACGATCGACTCGCCGCAGAACGTCAAGACCTTCAACTGGCTGAAGGAGAACCTCATTGGCAAGGGCCTGACCGGCACCGACCCGGCCAAGCTCAACCGCGGGGAAGCCTTCCAGGGCTTCGCCGACGGCGACGTCGGCATGCTCAACGGCCACCCCACCCTGATGAAGCAGGCCGAGGCCAAGGGCATCGACTACGGCACCGTCGAACTGCCCGGCACCAACGGCAAGGCCAAGGCCACCATGGGCGTCGCGGACTGGATGATGGCGTTCAAGCAGGGCGGCCACCGCGCCCAGGCCGGAAAGTTCCTCGACTTCGTCTACAGCGACAAGAACGTCGAGAAGTTCTCCGGCGACTACGGCCTGCTGCCGGTCACCACCTCCGCCTCCAACGCGATGCTGGCCGACGACAAGTACACCAAGCTGCACGGCTTCCTCACGCAGCTCGCCAACGCCGAGTTCTACCCGGCGGACAAGACCTCCTGGCCGCTGATCTCCAAGACGATCAAGGCGAGGATGGGCGCCGCGGTCGGCCCGAGGGGCAACCCGGCCGGGGTGCTCACCGACATCCAGAACACCGCGGACGCGGCCGACAACACCGTCGAATGACGGGGCGATTGACGGGGCGGATGCGGGCGCGGATGCGGGCGCGCGTGCAGGTGCGGGGGCGAGGGCCGGTGCGGGGGCGAGGGCCGGTGGGCCGCACCACGCCCGCCGGGGTGACGCGCCGGGCGCTGTCCGACCGTGCGTTTATCGTGGAAGCGTGATGACAGGCGGTACGGGCGGTACGGAGGGCACGGGCGGTCCGGTCGGCCAGGGCGGTACGGACGGCGGGCCCGGGGCCGGCGAGAACCCCTCGGGGCTCTCCGCCCGGGACGAGGCGGTGCTCGCCGTCGAGCGCCGCTCCTGGCCGGGCCCCGGCCCCAAGGAGCGCGCCATCCGCGAACAGCTCGGCATCTCCCCGACCCGCTACTACCAACTCCTCAACGCCCTGCTGGACGACCCCCGGGCGGTCGCCCACGACCCCGTCACGGTCAACCGCCTGCGCCGCGTCCGCGACGCCCGCCGCGCCCGCCGCTGACCCGGGAGCCCCGGGCCGCCGCCCCGGTGCGCCCGTACGCCCGCACCCCCTCCCGGCTACCGCTGCGAGGTACCCCCGGCGCCCGCCCCGCGCCGGTAGGGTCGGCACATGGGCAGCCCCCCGAACGCCGCGCCGCACTCCCAGCCGACACCCGGATCCCTCCCGACACCGCGCACCCCGGCCGGCCGCGACGGCCTCGCCGCGCTGCTGGCCCACCCGGAACGCGCCGCCCTCGCCCTCGACTTCGACGGCACCCTCGCCGAGATCGTCCCCGACCCGGCGAAGGCCCGCGCCCATGACGGCGCCGTCGCCGCCCTCGGCCGCCTGGCACCCCGGCTGCGCGCCGCCACGGTGATCACCGGCCGCCCGGCCACCGTCGCGGTCCGCCTCGGCGGCTTCGCGGACGTACCGGGGCTGGACCGTCTCACCGTCCTCGGCCACTACGGCGCCGAGCGCTGGGAAGCGGCCACCGGCACCGTCCATGCGCCCGCCCCGCACCCCGGCGTCGCCGCCATACAGGCCGAACTCCCCGGCGTGCTCGATGCCTCCGGGGTGTGGCACGGCACCTGGGTCGAGACCGCCGTCGAGCGCAAGGGCGGCCGCGCCATCGCCGTCCACACCCGCCGTGCCGCCGACCCCCAGGGCGCCTTCGACCGGCTGCGCGGCCCGCTCACCGCGCTCGCCGAACGCCACGGCCTGATCGTCGAACCGGGCCGCCTCGTCCTGGAACTCCGCCCGCCGGGCATGGACAAGGGCGTCGCCCTGGCCGGCTGGGTCCGCGAGACCGGCGCCGCCACCGTCCTCTACGCCGGTGACGACCTGGGCGACCTGGCCGCCTTCGCCGCCGTCGAAGAGCTCCGCTCCGACGGCTTCAGCGGCGTCCTGGTGTGCAGCGGCAGCAACGAGGTCACCGAACTGGCCGACCGCGCCGACCTGGTGGTCGACGGCCCGGCGGGGGTCGTCGGACTGCTCGGCGCCCTGGCGGACCGGCTCGCCACTCCTTGAGCCGTTCTCTCACCCGCCCCACGGGAGAGGGGCGGGACGGTGGAAAAGGGCGCCCCGGCGGGCCGGCTCTTCCCGGCGGCAGCCGGCAGGTCGCTCCGGACCGCAGGCCGGCGGCCCCGGCGGATCAGGGCCGGACAGGCATGATCCGCGCGCAGAACCCAGGACACCTGGTGCCGCCTCGGGCAACCAACACAGCAACCGAGCGACAAGTCGCCACAGGGCGAACCTTGCCCGATGCGGCATTAGCTCGGCGTTAGCGGAGCGGCAGCGCAGCGGTAGTGGCCCCGGCCAGAGTGGGTGTCGTACGGAGGAGAGACCGACACCGACTTCCCCAGGGGGAATCCGAAATGAGCTCCAGCACCACTGCCCGCACCGCTCGTCGCCGCACCCTGCGCGTTGCCGCCGCGGCCCTGACCGCGGCCGCCGCGTTTTCCCTGACCGCCTGCTCCGGCTCGGACGCCGCCGCCTCCAGGCCCGCGAGTCAGCCGGGCAGCGTGGCCGCCGAGGCCAGTGGCGCGGGCCCCACCGAGTCCGGTGGCGCGGGTTCCTCCGCCGGAGCGCAGGGTGCAGATGCCCAGGCAGGGAACGCGAAGTCGGGCTCCGGCGACGGCACCTCGTCCCGTGCCGGCTCCGGCGCCGCCGCCTCGTCCCGTGCCGACTCCGGGAACGGTGCGGCGACGAGCGCGTTCTGCCGCGCGGATGACCTGACCATGGAGGCCGTGGACAGCTCGCCCGACCAGGAGACGGGCGAGGTCACCGTTCAGATGACCAACAAGGGCGGGAGCACCTGCTCAGCGACGGGCTTCGCGGGCGTCGACCTGAAGGACCTCGATGGCACCTCCGCCCCTGTCGACCGCGGCGGTGAGCAGCCCCGCATCACCAACCTGAAGCCCGGTGACACCGCCACCTTCAGCATCTCGTACACGGTCGACGCCAGTGGCGACAGCCTCGCGCACCCGACCGACATCCTGGTGACGCCGCCGAACGAGACCCACAGCGTGTCCCTGAAGTGGCCCGCGGAGGCGCTGAAGCTGGCCGGCCCGTACGACGAGAAGATCCAGATCCACCCGGTCGGGATCGCCAACTGAGTACCGCGAAGCCGCTGACCGAGTGTCCGGTTCGCTTGACTAGCCCCCGCCGCCGCGCCGGAACCGCTCGCCCACCGCGCCCTGGTCGGTTTCCCACCAGGGCCGGGTCAACTCGGGCTGCGGCGCGGCCGGTTCCGCCGGTCCGCCGGATACGGCCGCCCCGGCGCCGCCGGACGGCGCCCCGACCGCCGTCGCCAGCTCGCGGTCCAGCCTCGCGTCCAGCGCCGTGGTCCGCGTGCGCTCGGACCGCACCCACTCCACGAAGACCGCGATCAGGAACGGCAGCCCGACGAGTTCGGCGATCGTCAGCATCAGCCCGCCGCCGATCATCTGGTCCTGCTGCGGACTCGGGTCCCAGGGGCGGTGCTGCGCGGTGTACCAGCCGCCCGCGATCAGCGTTCCGCTGGTCATGACGACGATGCCGGGCACCGCGTCGACCAGCCCGTCGAGCAGGACCAGCAGCGCCCGCACCGGATGGCTGCACCACGCGGGCAGCAACTCGGCACGGGTGAGCATCGGCAGCACGAACAGGCTCCCCGTGACCAGCAGCTGGAAGTACATCAGCTCGTGCAGCGGGCCGTGCCGCAGCGCCGTCGGGAAGTACGGCGTGAAGTAGATCGCCAGCTCGGAGGAGAGCACCAGCACCGTGCTGACCAGGGGAAACGTCAGCAGTCGCAGCACCGGCCCGCAGAGCGCGGCCCGCAGCCGCCGGGCGGCCGGCCGTCCCTCGGGCAGCGCCCGCAGCGCCAGCGACAGCGGATCGCCGAGCGCCAGGCCCAAGGGGGCGATCAGGTCGAGCACGATGTTCTGCACCGCGGCGGGCCAGAACAGCTCGTGATCGTAGACCGCCAGCCCGGACATGGTCGCCACCACGATCGCGCCGAGCCCCAGGCCCGCGAACGCCACCGTCCGGGCGGCCGGCCACCGCTCACCGCGCCGCGCGAGCCGCGCGACGCCCCATGCGTAGAGGCCGCCCAGCAGCAGCACCAGCGTCAGTGCGTACGGATCGAGCTGCCAGCTGCCGGCCAGCCGCCCCGCGGTAGCCGCCGGCAAACCGGCCGAAAGGGTTGTCACTGTCACGGACCACCACGCTAGACCCGCCCCGGCACGCGCCGCGGGCGGGGCACCCCGAAGGCCCCGGACCGGCTGCCGGGAAGGCGGGAAGGCCCCGGACCGGCTGCACGGAAGGCCCCGGACCGGCCGCCCCGAAGGCCCGGACCGGCCGCCCGGCGCCCCGCGGATCAGTCGCCCAGCTCCCGCAGCTGGTCCAGGAACCACCGGGCGGGCGGCAGCGCGGTGGCCGCCGCGGCCAGCCGCCCGGTGCGCGCCGCACGCTCGCCGTCGTCCATCGACAGTGCTTGGTGCAGCGCCTCGGCGGTGCCGACGATGTCGTACGGATTGACGGTCAGGGCGTGCTCGCCGAGTTCCTCATGGGCGCCCGCCTCCCGCGAGAGCACCAGCACACAGCCGGCGTCCGAGACCACCGGCACTTCCTTGGCGACCAGATTCATCCCGTCCCTGATCGGATTGACCAGCGCCACGTCCGCCAGCCGGTAGGCGGCCAGCGAGCGGGCGAAGTCGTCCTTGACGTGCAGCACGACGGGCTGCCAATCCGCCGTCCCGTACTCGGCGTTGACGGCCTCGGCCACCCGCTCGACCTCCGCGGTGTAGTCGCGGTAGACGGCCAGGTCCTGGCGCGAGGGGTAGGCGAAGGCGAGGTGGACGACCCGCTCGCGCCACTCGGGGTGGCCGGCGAGAAGCTGACGGTAGGCGAGCAGGCCCCGCACGATGTTCTTGGAGAGTTCGGTGCGGTCCACGCGGACGATGGTCTTGCGCTGCGGCCCGCCGATCTGGGCGCGCAGCGCCGTCATCCGCTCCTCGACGTCGGGCCGGTGTGCGCGCTCGCGCAGGAAACCGGCGTCGGCGCCGAGCCCGTGCACCCCGATCCAGGTCGTACGGGCCGTGCGCTCCGGGACCAGTGCGACGATGCCGGGCGCCCCGTCCTTTGGCCGTACGCGCTCGCACTGCCCGCCGAGCCCGGTCTCGGCGCAGGCCAGGAAGTTCTCGGCCCACCGCCGGGTGAGGAAGTTCGCCCGGTCGGCACCGAGAATGCCCAGCGCCAACTGCCGCTGGATGTCGTCGGGGAGCATCGCGAAGTACTCGGCGGGGGCCCACGGGGTGTGCGAGAAGTGCGCGATGCGCAGGTCGGGGCGGCGCTCGCGGAGCATGCCGGGCACCAGCGCCAGGTGGTAGTCCTGGACGAGGACGGCCGCGCCGGGAGCCGCACCGTCGGCCAGCGCATCGGCGAAGGCCGCGTTGTACGCCTCGTAGCAGGCCCACTGCGCCCGGAACTCCGCGTCGAAGACCGGCTCCAGCGGGGTCTGGTAGAGCATGTGGTGGACGAACCACAGCACGGAGTTCGCGATGCCGTTGTAGGCGGCGGCATACACCTCCGCCGGAATGTCCAGCATCCGGACGCGCTGTCCACCGGTGTCACCGGGATCGAGCGCACCACCCGTCCGCCGTACGGCCTCCCGGTCCCCGTCGCCGAGCGCGGCACACACCCACACGGCATTCGCCCGCCCGTCTCCCGGCCACCGCCCCTCATCGAGGCGCTTCGCGCCGCGCGTCGACTGCCCGATCGCCGACAGCCCGGACACCAGCCCGCCCCCGCCCCGTTTGGCGGTGAGCGTCCCGTCCTCCCCCAGACCGTAGGAGACCGGCCCGCGATTGGACGCGACAAGAACCTCGGCACCTGCCTGGACCGCACTGCGCTCGGAGACCATGTCGCGACAGTAACCCGCCACAGATCCGCGCAAACGTACGGAAGCGGCCAAGAGGCGTGGGTCCGGGTGGGCTCCTCAGCCGTCTCCTGGTGGGAATGCGTCGACCGGCCACGACGGCTCACCCCCGGCGGGTTGCGGGTGCCCGCAGCCGAGACGGTCGCCCCGGCTGCGGTTGATACGCAACGAGTCGTCGAGCGCATCCGTCAAACAGCAGGCCAGGAAGTGAAGTTCGGGTGCCGTGGTCGGGCTGCCGCGGAGGAGGGCACGGGCGTGCCTCAGGAGGATTTCGCCGGATGCGAGCTGGGCCTGTTCAACGGCATTCGCCTGCCGGGTGACGGGGCCGTCCCCCTCGGAGAGGAGATAGCACGGCTTTCCCTCCGGGCTTGACCAGGGAAGCAGGCGTGGACGCGCAGGAGGCGTCATGGCGACTCCAGTTCTCTAGAGAAGTTGGATCGCTACTCATTGAAGCGAAGTGAGCGCGTAGCGTCAATTGCTTCTCTGGAGAAGTCGGGTTCCGGGGGAGGCGCCGTTGCACTCGAACAGATCTCTAGGATGTCTGGAGATCGCCAGGAGGGAAGCGTCGCCATGGCCGCACAGGAGGGCTCGTCGCCCAAGTACCGCAGGATCGCTGACGCGCTGAAGCAGGCGATCGCGGCAGGGGAGTTCCGGCCTGGTGACCGGCTGCCCGGAGAGAATGACCTGATGGACCGGCACGGAGTGGCCCGGATGACGGCACGTCAGGCCCTCGGCGTTCTCACCTCCGAGGGGCTCGCCGAGGCCCGCAAGGGCGCCGGTGTGTTCGTGCGGGACTTCCAGCCGATCCGGCGCCGCGGTGTTCCGCGTCTGGCTCGGGAGCAGTGGGGTCAAGGGCGGTCGGTTTGGGCGGCCGACGTCGCCGAGCGCGATCTGGTGGTGGATACAGTCACTGTCGACGAGGAGCAGGCATCCGGCGACGTCGCGGCGTGGTTGGGCATCGCACCCGGAGACGCCGTCACCGTCCGGCGCCGCCGGTTCGTGCTCGACGGCAAGCCGGTGCTCCTCTCCACCTCCTACCTCCCCGCCGCCCTTGTCGCGGGCTCGGCGATCACGCAGCCGGACACCGGGGCCGGTGGGACGTACGCCCGCCTCGCGGAGCTGGGCGCGGCTCCCGCCCGTTTCCGGGAAGAGGTGCGCTCGCGCATGCCGGCGTCGGAGGAGGCCGACCGGCTGAGCCTCCCGGCGGGCACGCCCGTTCTTCTCATCAGCCGCACGGCCATGACCGCGGACGGTCACACGGTAGAGGCCAACGAGATGATCCTCGACTCGTCGGCCTACGTGCTGGAGTACGACTTCGACGCCTGAGCCCTCACGCCGCGCGGGTGCTCACGCCGCCCGTCGCGCCGCGTACTCCGGGATTTCGGCCATCGGCGGGCGCTCCTCGGTGTCCACGTCCGTGGTGCGGGGGACGAAGCCCTGCTCGCCGCGGTCGAACTGGGTGAGCCGGGGCCGCACCAAGTGGCCGCGGGTCAGGCGTAGTTGGGCGGTGCGGTAGATCGCGGCGGCCATCCGGCCCAGGGCCTGGCCGTCCTGATGGCGGTGTTTGCGGACGCCGACGTCCACCTGGGCCAGCGCGTCGAGGCCGACGGTGTGCAGGGCGTCGACGAGCAGGCCGAGCTCGACGCCGTAGCCGACGGGGAAGGGGAGCTGCTCCAGCAGGGAGCGGCGGGCCGCGTACTCGCCGCCCAGGGGCTGGACGAAGCCGGCCAGCTGCGGCCAGTGGAGATTGAGGAGGGGGCGGGCCACCAGCTCCGTCACCCGGCCGCCCTGGCCGGCCCCGGAGCCCTCGGCGCCGGTCTCCAGGGGACGGTCGTACATCGCCTTCACGAACTGGAGGTCCGGGTCGGTCAGCAGCGGGCCGACGATCCCGGAGACGAAGGCGGCGTCGAATTCGCGCAGGTCGGCGTCGATGAAGCAGATGATGTCGCCGGTGGTGGCCAGGAGGGAACGCCACAGCACCTCGCCCTTGCCGGGGAGGGCGGGCAGCCGCGGCAGGACGGTGTCGCGGTGCACGACCCGGGCGCCGGCCGCCGACGCGACCTCGGCGGTGCGGTCGGTGGAGCCGGAGTCCAGCACCACCAGCTCGTCCACCAGCGGCGCCGCGTCCGTCATCAGGGCGTCACGGATCGTCGTCACGATGGCGCCGACGGTGGCCTCCTCGTCGAGCGCCGGCAGTACGACGCTGACCGTACGGCCCGTCTGGCGCTTGGCCTCCAGCAGCTGTCCCAGTGGGCGGTCCGCGGCCGACCAGGAGCGGCCGCTCAGCCAGCGCTGCACCTCTTCCAGCACGTCTACGACTCCTCGGTCGCCGCCGGATCGGCGGCCTTGTGATCCATCTCGCGGTTCGGACGACTATCTCAACCGTCAGTGCAGTCGGTTACAGTCTTGAACAACGCGGATGGCCGTCGCATGTCGGGGTCGCCGCGCCATAAACGCCTGGGTCGAGGCCCAGCGCCATACCGCTCATCCAGAGGGGCAGAGGGATACGGCCCGTTGAAGCCCCGGCAACCCTCCAGCCGGTCTTGCCGCAAGGACGCTGACGTCCCGCGCGCGAGGCTCCCGGCTAGGGAAGGTGCCAAATCCGTCTCGTGACGAGGTGCGTCGCGAGGAAGATGAGGAGAAAGGGCCTCGCCTCCATGGCTGTGCAAGTCACCGAAAACACCCCCACCGTCGCTCTGGGTCCCGCCGCCGCGCTGTCGTGCCGCGAGTGCGGACAGCGATTCCCGCTCGGCCCGATCTTCGCGTGCCAGGAATGTTTCGGGCCGCTCGAAGTCGCCTACGACCTGCCGAGTGGCGACCCCGAGGGCCTGCGGAAGCAGATCGAGGCCGGTCCGGACAACATCTGGCGCTACGCCCCGCTGCTGCCCGTCCCCGCCGACGTGGCCGACAAGCCCAACCTCAACCCCGGCTGCACCAAGCTCGTCAAGGCCGACCGGCTCGCCGCCGAGCTGGGCGTCACCGGCGGGCTGTACGTCAAGGACGACTCCGGCAACCCGACGCACTCCTTCAAGGACCGCGTCGTGGCGATCGCCGTCGAGGCCGCCCGCGCCTTCGGCTTCACCACCTTGTCCTGTTCCTCCACCGGCAACCTCGCCGGTGCGGTCGGCGCCGCGGCCCGCCGCGCCGGTTTCCAGTCCTGCGTGTTCATCCCGCACGACCTGGAGGCCGGCAAGGTCGTCATGGCCGCGGTCTACGGCGGCGACCTGGTCGGCATCGAGGGCAACTACGACGACGTCAACCGCTTCTGCTCGGAGCTCATCGGCGACCCGCTGGGCGAGGGCTGGGGCTTCGTCAACGTCAATCTGCGTCCGTACTACGGCGAGGGTTCCAAGACCCTCGCGTACGAGATCTGCGAGCAGCTGGGCTGGCGGGTCCCGGACCAGATCGTCATCCCGGTCGCGTCCGGCTCGCAGCTGACGAAGATCGACAAGGGGCTCAAGGAGCTGATCGCCCTCGGCCTGGTCGAGGACCGGCCGTACAAGATCTTCGGCGCCCAGGCGGAGGGCTGCTCGCCGGTCTCCACGGCCTTCAAGGCCGGGCACGACGTGGTGCGCCCGCAGAAGCCGAAGACCATCGCCAAGTCGCTGGCGATCGGCAACCCCGCCGACGGTCCGTATGTCCTCGACATCGCCCGGCGTACCGGTGGCGCGGTCGAGGACGTCAACGACGAGCAGGTCGTCGACGCGATCAAGCTGCTGGCCCGGACGGAAGGGGTCTTCGCGGAGACCGCGGGCGGGGTGACCGTCGGCGTGACCAGGAAGCTCATCGAGGAGGGCCTCCTCGACCCGTCCCTGACCACCGTCGTCCTCAACACCGGTGACGGCCTCAAGACCCTGGACGCGGTCGCGCCGACCTCCGGCCCCACGGCCACGATCCGTCCCGACCTGGAGGCGTTCCGCGCGGCCGGCCTGGCCCGCTGAGGCCGCCGGCCCGTCCCCGGACGAGGCCGCGCCGCAGGCCCCCGAACTCGTAGTCCGCACCACCGGAAGGCAGAACCATGAGCGTCAAGGTCCGCATCCCCACCATCCTCCGCACCTACACCGGCGGCCAGGCCGAGGTCCCCGCCGAGGGCGCGACCCTCTCCGAGGTGATCGCCGACCTGGAGCAGAACCACCAGGGCATCGCGGCCCGGGTGCTGGACGACGCCGGCAAGCTGCGCCGCTTCGTGAATGTGTACGTCAATGACGACGATGTGCGCTTCGAGCAGGGCCTGGAGACGCCGACCCCGGACGGCGCGGGCGTCTCGATCATTCCCGCGGTGGCCGGCGGCTGCTGATTTTCCGCCATCTCTTCTCCTGCTTGACTGGAATTGCCCCGTCCGCCAGAAAGCGGACGGGGCAATTCCATGTTGTGAAAGGAGATACCATTGGGGTGATCCCCCTCCGCATATCGCCCCGCGTGTGCCGAACGCATATGAGACCGCGATCAGTTGTGCCCAAAGTGTGTGCAGCTTTTGTCGCTTAGGTGCGCTATGCCCGGCCCGACTTGCCCTGGAGAACCGGGATTTCGCCGCATATTGCCGATTCTCCGGCCTCAGAATTCTCGTCCGATTGACCTGTTGCGCTGGGCATCTGTGCAGATACATTCAGCGGCGGTCGACGCGTTCCGGCGCACACCCCACGGGCCTTTCGCGGGGTGAGGTCTGACCCGGGTCCGCGGAGTGCGGTCCTGCGCAAGGGCCAGTAATAGGGGAGTTAGGCATGGCTCAGGGCACCGTCAAGTGGTTCAACGCGGAGAAGGGGTACGGCTTCATCGCGGTCGACGGTGGTGCGGATGTTTTCGTCCACTACAGCGCGATCCAGATGGACGGCTACCGCACCCTTGAGGAGGGTCAGCGAGTCGAGTTCGAGATCTCGCAGGGCCAGAAGGGGCCGCAGGCGGACATGGTCCGGATGGCCGGCTGAGGCGCCGACCAACTGCTGCGTAGAGGAGGCCCGCGCCCCGTAGGGGGTGCGGGCCTTCTGCTGTCCGCCGCCGGCGGACGGCGGGCCGGCTCCTGGGCACGCCGGGGGGCCGGCCGACTCCCCGGCATACCTGTGCTCACCCGTCACTCGGTCACCACTCCTCTTGGCGGCTTCTTCGAAGCCGCCTTGCACTCAAGGGGTGCGAGTGCTAATCATTGCGTTAGCACTCTCCCAGTGAGAGTGACAAAGAAGGACCGGGTCGGTGAGGCCCGTAGGCCGGGTGGGGCAAGGAACCACGCAGGTCTGCAGGCCGTCCGTCGCGGGCGCCAGCGCGGTCCGGAGCAATCCTTCCCCAAGCTCTCAACTGCGTTCGAGCAGGGGAGACCCCATTAGTCCGGGAGGACCACTTCACATGGCCAAGATCATCGCGTTCGACGAGGAGGCACGGCGCGGTCTCGAGCGCGGGATGAACCAGCTCGCCGACGCCGTCAAGGTCACCCTCGGCCCCAAGGGCCGTAACGTCGTCCTCGAGAAGAAGTGGGGCGCCCCCACGATCACCAACGATGGCGTGTCCATCGCCAAGGAGATCGAGCTCGAGGACCCGTACGAGAAGATCGGCGCCGAGCTGGTCAAGGAGGTCGCGAAGAAGACGGACGACGTCGCCGGTGACGGCACGACGACCGCGACCGTCCTGGCCCAGGCGCTGGTCCGCGAGGGCCTGCGCAACGTAGCCGCCGGCGCCAACCCGATGGCCCTCAAGCGCGGCATCGAGCGCGCCGTCGAGGCCGTCTCCGCCGCCCTGCTGGAGCAGGCCAAGGACGTGGAGACCAAGGAGCAGATCGCTTCGACCGCCTCCATCTCCGCTGCTGACACCCAGATCGGCGAGCTCATCGCCGAGGCCATGGACAAGGTCGGCAAGGAAGGCGTCATCACCGTCGAGGAGTCCCAGACCTTCGGTCTGGAGCTGGAGCTCACCGAGGGTATGCGCTTCGACAAGGGCTACATCTCGGCGTACTTCGCCACCGACATGGAGCGTATGGAGGCGTCGCTCGACGACCCGTACATCCTCATCGTCAACTCCAAGATCGGCAGCGTGAAGGACCTGCTGCCGCTCCTGGAGAAGGTCATGCAGTCCGGCAAGCCGCTGCTGATCATCGCCGAGGACGTCGAGGGCGAGGCCCTGTCGACCCTGGTCGTCAACAAGATCCGTGGCACCTTCAAGTCCGTCGCCGTCAAGGCCCCGGGCTTCGGTGACCGCCGCAAGGCCATGCTCGGCGACATCGCCATCCTCACCGGTGGCACCGTCATCTCCGAGGAGGTCGGCCTCAAGCTGGAGAACGCCGGTCTCGAACTGCTCGGCCGCGCCCGCAAGGTCGTCATCACCAAGGACGAGACCACCATCGTCGACGGTGCCGGCGACAGCGAGCAGGTCCAGGGCCGGGTCAACCAGATCCGCGCCGAGATCGAGAACAGCGACTCGGACTACGACCGCGAGAAGCTCCAGGAGCGTCTGGCGAAGCTGGCCGGCGGCGTGGCCGTCATCAAGGCCGGTGCCGCCACCGAGGTCGAGCTCAAGGAGCGCAAGCACCGCATCGAGGACGCCGTTCGCAACGCGAAGGCGGCCGTCGAGGAGGGCATCGTCGCCGGCGGTGGCGTCGCCCTGCTCCAGGCTTCCTCGGTCTTCGAGAAGCTCGACCTGGACGGCGACGAGGCCACCGGTGCCAACGCTGTGAAGCTGGCCCTGGAGGCCCCGCTGAAGCAGATCTCCGTCAACGGCGGCCTTGAGGGCGGCGTTGTGGTGGAGAAGGTGCGCAACCTGCCCGTGGGTCACGGCCTCAACGCCGCGACCGGCGACTACGTCGACATGATCGCCGAGGGCATCATCGACCCGGCGAAGGTCACGCGCTCCGCGCTGCAGAACGCCGCCTCCATCGCGGCGCTGTTCCTCACCACCGAGGCCGTCATCGCCGACAAGCCGGAGAAGGCCGGCGCGGCGGGCGCTCCGGGCGGCATGCCGGGCGGTGACATGGACTTCTGATCCCCCGCGGATCAGACACCGGTCCTCCCGGACCGCACGTCCAGACGTACGTCGGGGCGGCACCCTCCTCCCAGGGGGTGCCGCCCCGGCGGCGTTTTCGCGGGGACCACCCCGCGCTACCCGGCGGGCCGCTGCCGGCGGCGGACGATGAGGCAGCCCGCGAGGCACAGTGCCCCCGCCACGGACAGCAGCACGGCGCCGCAGAGGGTGGCCGGTGCGGGCGGGGTGTCGTGGTCGAGGGTGCTTTCGAAGACGGCGTGGATCACCAAAACATTGCCGTGCGTCGCGGGCAGCGGCGGGTACGGGGGCGGTGTCTCGCCCCACAGGATCAGTGCCGCCCCGCCGGCGGCCAGTACGAGAGCCGTGAGAGCCACGATCAGCCGGGCGCGCCAGGGGCGGCGTAATCGGATCAGCATGGCGCCGACACTACTGACCGCCGTGTCACGGGAGGGCGGGATCACGGTCGGTCGTGCGGTCGGCGAGGGCCGTGCGGAGGGGGGCCGGTGGCCGTGCGGCCGCGCGCAGGCGCTCCACGCGGGCACGGACGTGGGCGGCGGTCCGCTCCGCCGGACGACTCCGGCGGTCCGGTGGGGCCACGCCCCGGCACGGGCCGCAGACCCCTCCGGGGAGTGCCTCGGGCCGGCCGGGGGCGCGGCAGACGGTGCACTCCATGATCCGGAGGGCTCCGGCAGAGGGTCCTTGGGCCGGGCCCGGACCGGCGGCCGCTGTTTCGGGCCCGGTCCAAGGCCCCTCGGGCGGCATCTTGGCGAGCAGCCGGGAGCGGGCGAGGCGGCCGGGGTGGTGGATGTGCGGAGGCAGCCCCGCGACCAGCGCGTGCACCAGCTGGTCGCGGGTGGCGCCGCGCGCGAACCACTCCTCGGCGAACGCTTCGAGGGACGCGCAGTCGGCAGCGGACAGCGTCATACGGGGCTCGGCGCGGCCGAGGGCGGCGAGGGCGGCGTAGCCGGGGGACTGCGGTTGACGGGCACGGGTGAGGGTGCGGACGTGCGGGTCCCGTGGGCGCGGTGGTCCGGCGGCGGGAGGCGGGGCGTGACGGTCGCCGCGGCCATCGTCGCCATCGCGGCCATCGCGGCCATCGCGGCCGTCGTCGTCGGTCAGCGGGACGTTCCCGGCGCATAGGGCCATCCACCAGGAGTCGTCCCGGGCCGTACGCGAGAAGTACGTGCGCGTCACCCAGAGCGGACTGCCGCCGTCACTCGTGTGTGTCTCGGCGACCCGCCGCAGATGACCGGCCTCCGAGAGGCAGCGGAGCGCGGTCCGCAGGGCGCACTGCCCGTAGTCCGGCAACACCTTGGCCAGCGTCTTCACGGAGATATCGGCACCCTCGGGCAGCCGGTCGAGGTAGGTGGCGATGGATGCCTCGCGACGGGGGAGATGTACGAAGTCACCGGGGCGGGACGCCCGCTGGTCGGGCGCGGCGCGTTTGCCGTAGCCGGGGCGGGCGGAGGGGTGGTCGCCGTGGGGGAGTGCGGGGGCGCACGGGGCGGCGTTAAAGTTGTCGCTAGCCATGAGATCGTCGCGCTTTCGATCTTGGTGGTCAGACCCCGGTCGGTGTTGGTAGCACCTGCCGGGGTTGTTTGTTGCTGCGCACGCTAGACCGGCGCGGCATGGTGTCGCAAGCCGGTCACGGAATGTCATCCACGCTGGTGTGGGCGGGAGTTGGCGGAACCGGGGGAGGGCGGGTGGGTTACTTCCGTCCACCCGTTCCTTGGAAAGAGGGCTCGGGGTCCGCGGCTTGAGCCCCGGACCCCGAGTGTCGTCAGGCGCCCTACAGGGAGCTCGACTTGATGCCCTCGATGAACGCCGCCCAGGCCGGTGCCCGGAACGCGAGCGCCGGGCCGTCCGGGTCCTTGGAGTCACGGACGGGCACGATGCCGGGGTGGTCGTCGGAGACTTCCAGGCAGTCGCCGCCGTCGCCGCCGCTGTGGGTGGACTTCCGCCAGGTGGCGACTTCGAGGCAGTTGCCGCCGCTGCCGCCGCTATAGCTGGACTTGTGCCACGTGGCGATTTCGAGGCAGTTGCCACCCTCGCCGCCGCTATAGCTGGACTTGCGCCAGATGGCGGTGCTCAGGTCGTACTCAGGGCTGATCATCATGCGCGTAATCCTCCGCCACTGATTCGATCAGGGCCAGGGAATCTTGGGGTGACAGTGCGCTGGCCCCGAGCAGATCGTAAGTCAGGTTGTGGCGGGCGACAGTCGCTGGGTCGTCCTCCAACTTGCTTGCGTTCAGTACTTCGAGGTGGGCGAGCGTGGGCGCGTCCTCAAAGCTCATCAACTTGAGCGCGCCATTCAACGACGCATGGGCACCTGCTGAGAATGGCAACACCTGCAAGACGACTCGATGCTTCCGGACCAACTCCGCCACATGCCACAGCGCCTCCGCCATCACCTCCGGGCCGCCGGTCCTGCGGCGCAGTACAGCCTCGTCCAGCACCACCCACAACAACGGAGTCGTTGGATGGTCGAGAAGGCGTGCGCGTTCGAGTCGTGCCGTGACCGTTTCCTCGATCACGTCCTCCGGCGCCGTCGGCTGGTAAGCGCGGCAAACTGCCCACGCGTACGCCCTCGTCTGCAGCAGTCCTGGAATCAGCTGCGGCGCGTACTCCCTGATCGCCGTGGCAATGGCTTCCGCCTCCGCCGCCTCCGCGAAGTGATCCGGGTACTTGGACTTCTTCGCGGCCGTGCAGTTGCGGACGAAGTAGCCGTCCGTCCTGAGGATCTCGTCCATCTTGACGGCGTAATCCATCTGCATCCGCCGTGTCCCTGCCTCCAGCTGGCCGATGAACGAGCCGCTGACGAAGAGGGGGCCGCCGAGTTCTTCCTGGGTGAGTCCCGCCTCCTCACGTTTGTGTCGTAACTCGGCCCCGAGCATGGCGCGGGGTGACGAAGACGGGTCGAGGGGCTTGGGTCCGGGCATCGCAGCAACTCCCTGTTACACACGATCGGTTGTTGGGTCTGCGTCTCTATGCAGGCTAGACCTGTAACCGCCACGCTGTGTGCACAACGAGAACACTCAGCGTGGAAGGTGATGAAGAGAAATGTTGACGGCGCGTGATCAGGTACGGCAGGCCGAGGTTGTCATGGTGGAACTACAGACCGCACTGAGGGCAGTGGGGATCACCCTGCCCTCCCTCTGCGTCGACCCGGTGTCGTGCGCGAGCAGTGTCATGGCGCCACTGATCGAGCTGGGGCGCTGCAATTTGGACACCGCTCAGCGCCTCGCCGACGTACTGGCGGAGTACGCCAAGACCGCCGCTCCCGGACACGGCGCGGAGGAGCGGCAGCCGTGATTCCGGCCCTCGGCAGCTATGCGGTGGACGGGCGGGACGGGCGCGTCGGGCGGGTCGTGGGCTGCGAGGGACCGTTGATGCAGCTCCGGCCGCCAGGCGGCGGCCGTCCGTGGGACTGTCCGCCGCACTTACTCGCCGCCGCCCCGCCGTCCGCCGTACTGGCGGCCCGCGTCAGAGAACGGAACTGGGAGAGCCGGATGCCGTGACCGGGAGCGTTCTTCCTCCGCCCAGCTCATCCCGCATCCCGCATCCCGCATCCCGGTCGCCGTAGCGGGCTGGGCTTTCCGTTGGCGGGCAGATGGGGGTGAGCGGCCGGCCGGGCTGAGGGTTTCCGCGGGCTGGAAGCGGGCCGTTCGCGGACATCGGCGTCGCTCTCACGACGCAGTCTGCGCCTGGGAGCCTTTCAGTGATGCGACGTAGGCTCCGACGGTGCGCCCGGCGGCCAGGAACGGTTCGGCGGAGTGCAGTCCGCGGGCGAGGAGGAACGCTCCTTCGATCGCGGTCAGTACGGCGAAGATGACGGTGCGGGAATCGGTGTCCGACAGCCCCCGCGTGGCGAGGTACCGGCTGCCCTCGTCGACCCACGTTCCCATCACCTCCGCGGCAACTTCTCGCAGCGCGGGCTCGGTGTCGGCGATCTCGCCGGTGACGGTGCCGACGGGGCACATGTTCGCCCAGCCCGTGTTCTGCATGTCCTCGGCAGCTGCGCCGAAAAACGCCTCAATGCCGAGCGCGAGATCGTCGTGAGGGGTGAGCAGCAACGGCAGCAACTGAAGGTACGCGGCTCCGCTCTGTCGGAGCGCGGCGGCCGCGACCTCGCGCTTGCCCCCCTTGAAGTGGTGATAGATGGAGCCGGTGGGGGCACCGGCCGCGCGGGCGAGTTGGTTGATGCTCGTGGCGGAGTATCCCTGCTTACGCAACAACTCCGCCATCGCCAGCGCGATCCGCTCGTCGGTTCTCATGCTTCCATGCTAGAACGGTCTCTCTAGAGAGACCGTTCTAGCGGGAGGCGCCGTGCGGAGCATCGAAGTACCGGCTGGTGTCATCGAATACGACGTGGCCGGATCGGGGACACCGGTCGTCGTCCTCCTCCATGGACTGCTGATGGACCACACGGTGTGGGACCGCGTACTGCCGCTGCTGCCGCCGGGGTTCACGTATCTACGCCCGGTCCTGCCGCTCGGAGCCCACCGGCGGCCGATGAAGCCCGACGCCGACCTCACGTTGCGCGGACAGGTCCGTCTGGTCGCCGACTTGCTGGAGGCGCTCGGCCTGAATGCCGTCACCCTGGTACACACCGACTGGGGCGGGGCGCTTTTTCTCACCGCCCACGGCTGGGACCAGCGCATCGCCCGGCAAGTGATCCTCCCGTGCGAGGCGTTCGACAACTTCCCGCCCGGCTTGCCCGGCAAGATGGTGTCCCTCGCCGCCCGAATGCCCGGCGGATTCCAGTTCGCCGCTCGCCAACTGCGCATCGGCCCGCTGCGCCGGCTGCCGATGCTGTTCGGGCAGATGGCTCGGCGTCCCGTGCCGGATGACCTCATCCGCCGCTGGACCGAGCCCCTCTTGAACGATCCCGGCATCCGACGTGATCTGCGCGCATACTGCCGCGGACCGTTCCACAAGGAGGAACTCGTCCGCGACACCGAGGCGTTGCGCCGGTTCACCGGGAAGGCGCTCGTCCTGTGGTCACCCGGCAACCGCGTGATGCCCCCCGAGCACGGTCGCCGTCTGGCGCAGCTGCTGCCGGCAGGCAGGTACGCCGAGGTGCCGGACGCATACGTGCTGTCGATGCTGGACGAGCCCGAGGCCGTTGCATGTCACATCGGCCGCTTCCTCACCTCGCCTTGAACGTGCTGCTCATCCGGCCGAGCCTCCTGCCTGCCCGGTGGTCAAGGTCGCACGGCCTCTCCTTCGGTATCACGTACGAGGAACGGGGACGGGGACGGTTGCCGGGTCGGTTTCCGCTGCTTCGGGGTCTGCGTTGCCCTGCGGGTCTGTGTTGAGTTCCGCCCGCATCTGCTTGCTGAAGCCGAAGAAGTAGGTGGCGAGGAAGCCGGTGAGGTAGCCGACGGTCAGGCCCAGGGCGTAGACGACGAGGGTCGTGGTGAGGTTCTGGTTGCCCTTGACCAGGGGGAACAGGGCCCAGCCGGAGGGGCCGATGGCGGTGGAGCCGACGGAATCGCCCAGTTGGTTGAAGAGGCCGACGAAGCCGCCGCCGCAGGCGCCGCCGATGCAGGCGGTGATGAAGGGGCGGCCGAGGGGCAGCGAGACGCCGTAGATCAGGGGTTCGCCGACACCCAGGAAGCCCGCGGGGAGGGCGGACTTGATGGTCGTACGGATCGAGCGGTTGCGGGGGAGGCGGAGGTAGACGGCGATGGCGGCGCCGACCTGGCCTGCTCCTGCCATCGCGAGGATCGGGAGCAGGACCGTATAGCCCTGCTGCTCGATGAGGGTGGTGTGGAGGGGGATGAGGGCCTGGTGCAGGCCCAGCATCACGAGGGGGAGGAAGAGGCCGCCCAGGATGAGGCCGGCGAACGCGCCGCCGTGGGCCAGCAGCCAGGTGGCGAAGGTGCCGATGGCGGTGGAGACCTCGCCCGCGACGAACATCAGGCCGAAGATCGTGGCCAGGCCCGTGAGCAGGACGGTCAGGGTGGGGGTGAGGAGCACGTCCAGCGCCTCGGGGACCGTTTTGCGGCACCACTTCTCCACCTGGACGGCGAGCAGGGCCGCGGCCAGTGCGCCGAGTACCCCGCCTTGGCCCGGCGCGAGCCTCTGGCCGAAGGCGCTGATGTGGGCGACGCCGGGGAAGACGATGATCGCGGCGACCGCGCCGCCGAGGATCGGTGTGCCGCCGAACTCCTTGGCGGTGTTGTAGCCGACGAAGACGGCGATGAGGGACATGAAGCCGGAGGCGATGGCGGCCAGCGCCGGGACGGCGGACGGCAGCCAGCCGAGGTTGGTCAGCAGGCCGTTGATCCCGGCGACGATGCCGCAGCCGATCAGGGCCGGGATCAGCGGGACGAAGATATGGGCGATCCGGCGGAGTAACAGCTTCACCGGGGTGGCGTTCCTGGACTTCTGCCGGGCCTTGAGGGCGGCGCCCTGGGCGGCCAGTTCCTCGGCGGTGGTGGGTGTGGGGTCCGGCGCGGAGGGTGGTGCGGTGGCCCGGGGGCCGGTGGTCGGCGCGAGGGCCTCTGGTTCCTGGGGTGGTTCCGTGGCGCGGGCCCGCTCGGCCAGGCGTTCGAACTCGGGGGTGACCCGGGCGACCGCCCCGGGACCCAGCACGATCTGGTACGTGTCGTCCTCGACCACGCCCATGACGGCCGGGAGCGCCTTCAGGGCTTCGTCCTGGACCAGGGAACGGTCCTGGATGCCGAGGCGGAGCCGGGTCATGCAGTGGGCGATGGAGGTGAGGTTCCGGGCGCCGCCGACGAGAGGGAGGATCGCGGCGGCGGTGGCGCGGTTCTTGTCTTCGGGCATATGCGGTGCCTTGCTGTGGAGACGAACCAGGGAGGCCAGAGGAGGGGAGGGGACGGCAGGGGAGGCCAGGGGAAGGGAGGGGGCTGGTGGGCGGCGTGGGGTGGAGTCCGGTCCGGGGTGGCGGGTGCGCGGTCGTGCGGTCTCAGAGGGGCTTGGCGGCCTGGAGGGCTGTGCGCAGATGGCCGTCGGCGGCTTCCAGGAGGCGGGCGGCGGTGGGGCCGTCGACTCCGCCGAGGAGGGTGAGGATGGCGTTCTTCACCTCGCCGTTGGTGCTGCTGAGGGCGGTCTCGATCTCCAGATCGGTGGCGCCGGTGGCGAGCGCGACGATACGGCGCGAGCGGGCCCGCAGCTTTTCGTTGGAGGCGCGGACGTCGACCATCAGATTCCCGTAGGTCTTGCCCAGGCGGATCATGGTGATGGTCGAGAGCATGTTGAGCACCAGCTTTTGGGCGGTGCCCGCCTTGAGCCGGGTGGAGCCGGTCAGCAGCTCGGGGCCGACCACGATTTCGATGCCGTGCTCGGCGGCCGCGGCCAGTGCCGAATCGGTGTTGCAGGACAGGCCGATGGTCAGGGCGCCCAGGTCACGGGCGTATTCGACGGCCCCGATCGCGTAGGGCGTGCGGCCGGAGGCGGAGATGCCGACGACGGTGTCGATGTCGGTCAGGCCGATCCCGGTCAGATCCTCGATGGCGAACTTCTTGCTGTCCTCGGCGCCCTCGACGGCGGTCACCATCGCGGACGGGCCGCCCGCGATCAGCCCGAGGACCTCGGACGGGTCGGTGTTGAAGGTCGGCGGGCATTCGCTGGCGTCCAGCACCCCGAGGCGGCCGGCCGTACCGGCGCCTGCGTAGATCAGCCGGCCGCCGCGGGCCATCCGCGCGGCGGTGGCGTCGATGGCGGCGGCGATCTCCGGAAGCCGCTGGGCGACGGCGGCGGGGACGGTGGCGTCCTCGTTGTTCATCGTGCGGGCGATGTCCAGGGTGGAGCGGCGGTCGATATCGGCGAGTTCGGGCCGGAACGCCTCGGTGGTGAGGCTGTCCAACTGGGCGCGCAGATGGGCGTAGTCGGCGGGGGAGGTCATGGCGTGACGGCTCTTTTCGGGTCGGGCTCGTGGGGGGCCGTTGCTTTTCGGCTGCCTCGCCGGGGCGCCGCTGCGCCCACCCGTGCCGTCCTGACGGCACGGGCCCACAACGGCGGGGCAGCGAGGTCAGCGCTGGTTGTTGCGTGGTGAGTGGCGGTGGGCGAGGGCCTCGTAGGAGGCGGAGAGCGCGGGGGCCGCGGTCTCGTACGTACGCTGCGCAACGCCTATGAACAGGCAGTCCACGACCAGTAGCTGGCTCGTCCTGGACGACATCGCGGCCGGGCGCAGCTCGCTCTCGCGGGCCGTGGACGTGGTCAGGATGTAGTCGGCGTAGGAGGCGATCTCGCCGTCCGGGCGGCCGGTGATGGCGATCGTCGTCGCGCCGTGGTCGAAGGCCACCCGCAGTGGCTCTATGACATCGGTGGTCCGCCCGGAGTGCGTGATCGCGAGGGCGACGTCGCCGGTCCGCATCTGCACCGCGTTCGTCACGGCCAGATGGGGGTCGGCGTGCGCATGCGCGATCAGGCCGATGCGCAGCAGCTTCTGGGCGAGGTCCTGGCCGACGAGATGGGAGGCCCCGATGCCGTACACATCGATGCGGCGGGCCCCGGCGAGCGCGGCGACGGCGGCCTCGAGCTGGGTGACGTCCAGCGCCGCGGCCGTGTCGGCCAGGCACTGCTGTTCTTCCTGCGCCAGCTTGGCGACGACGTCGACGAGGGAGTCGTCGACCGCTATGTCGGCGGTCACCGCGGGCGCGCCGCCGGCCGCCTGTTGTGCGGCGAGCGCGGCGAGGGCGAGGCGCAGATCGCGATAGCCGGGATACCCGAGCAGCCGGGACGTACGCACGACGGTGGCTTCGCTGGTGCCGGTGCGCTCCGCGAGGCCGGTGACGGTGAGGGCGGCACAGCCGGCCGGGTCGCTCGCGACGGCCTCGGCGACCCGCTGCATGGAGCGGGTCATCGTCGGGGCGAGGGTGCGGACCTTGGCGGTCAGTGCGGCGGGGGCGGGTGGGGCCGGGGCCGGTCGGGTCTCGACGGCCACGTCCTTGAAAGTTTCCTTCACGTTACTGCTCACGCTTGAAAAGTAATTTCATCGACGCCCCGCGTCAATACCCTCTGTGAGTGCTGTGGACAGAGCGCGTGCTCCGCCGCGGGCTGTGGACAACGCCGAGGGCCGGTGGGTGGCCGGGGGACAATGGGGGGCATGGAGCTGGAACAGGCATTGCATGCCGCGCGGGCGCTGGTGCTCGCCGACCTGATGGCGGACGAGGTGGCCGACGCCGACATCGTCTCGCTCGTGGAGGACGCGGTCGTCCACCGCCGGTGGTGGGTGGAGCAATGGCCTGAAGGCGCGGAATTCGTCGCAGGACTGATAGCGCAGGACGTCCAGGACGCCCTTCTGGACCGGTACGGCCGCTGGCCGCTGTGCCCTGTGTGCACGGAGTCGGGCGATCCCCATGCGCTTGATGTAGAACCGGAGTTGGGGCCCGATCCGCATTGGGTCTGCCCCAAGACGGCGGTGGCGGTGGCCCGGGTCGGGCGGCTGGGCACTCCTGTGGAGGGCTGAGGAGGTTGCTGGTGCGGCGGGCTGACGTGGCGACCCGGCCGGAGGGCTGACGTGGCGATCTACATCGATCCGCCCACGTGGCCCGGACACGGCCGGATGTGGTCGCATCTGGTCAGTGACCGTTCCTTCGACGAACTGCATGCCTTCGCGGCAGGGATCGGCGCGCCCCGGCGGGCGTTCGAGCGCGACCATTACGACCTGCCGGCGGAGCGGTACGGCGACGCGGTGCGTGCCGGGGCCGTGCAGGTCGGCAGCAAGGAACTGCTGCGCCGGCTGACGGCCGCGGGTCTGCGCCGGCCCAAGAACCGGCCGGCGCCGCGGGTGTGAAGCCGTCGGGTGCGGACCTCTGGTAGGAGGTGCCCGCGGGCTTCCGGGCTTCCGGGCTTCCGGGCTTCCGGGCTTCCGGGCTTCCGGACCTTCGGGTCTCCGGGCTTCCGCGCGGGTCTTCGGGCCTCCACGTCTCCGGGCCTCCGGGTCTTCGGGCCTCCGGTCTTGCGTTGCCTCGCTTCGGTCGTTGCCCTCGCTTCGGCAGTGGGCTCGCGGCACCCCGTACGGCCCGCCGCGGCGCGTCGGAGCGGCGGCACGATGACGTGTCACCGCACGATGGGCCTGACCGTGCCGTACCGAAAGGGGACAGCCATGTCAGCCAGCGCACCGGGCCGGGAGCCGGCCACCGATCTTGACCCGAACTACAGCAGTGAGGGCGCCACGGTAACCGGATGGCCCGCGGCCGTAGGCGGTATGACCGAGGCGGAGATCTTCTGGCTCACCACCGTCCGCCCCGACGGCCGCCCGCATGTCACCCCGCTGCTCGCCGTCTGGTCGGACGACGCCCTCCACTTCTGCACCGGCCCCGGCGAACGCAAGGCCAAGAACCTCAGAAGCAGCCCCCACTGCGTGCTGACGACCTCGACGGCCGGAGGCAATGACCTGCACGCGGGGCTCGATGTCGTCGTCGAGGGCGATGCGGTGCAGGTCAGCGACGAGCCGACGCTGCGCCGGCTGGCCGGTCTGTACATCGAGAAGTACGGCAGCGACTGGCACTTCGACGTTCGTGACGGCGCGTTCCACGGGCAGGGCGGCCGGGCCGAGGTCTTCCGGGTCGAGCCCGTCACGGCCTTTGGTTTCGGGCGCGGGGAGACGTACAGCCAGACACGGTGGAGGTTCGACGGCGGGGTGTGACGGGGGCTTCGCCGGGGGCCTGGCCTTTGCCGTCCTGCGGTGCGCCCCGTCTCTCCCTCTCCCGGTATCTCCCGGTAGCTCCCTTCCCCGTGCCCCGGTGCTCCCTCCCGTGCGGGGCGTAGCCCCGTCCCCCCTCCCGCTCAGGCCTCCCGCTCAGGCCTCCCGCTCAGTGCCGTCCCGTTGCCATTGGGGCTTTGCGGTCTTCGTTGCCCCTGTTGTCCGTGTCGCCTGTGTTGCCAACGGCTTCTCCGTTGCCCCGTATGGCGCCGGTGTGCGGGGAGTGGCGGTCGACGAGGCGACCAGCCGGGAGTGACTCGTCGCGCGGTGCAGCCGGAAGGCGAGGGCAGTGGTGATGACGGCACCCGCTGCCAGCGCGGCGCCGGTCCAGGCCACGGACGGGTAGCCCCAGCCGGCGCCGATGGTCAGCCCGCCGAGCCAGGGGCCGAGGGTGTTGCCGATGTTGAAGGCTGCGGTGGTGGTGGCGCCGGCCAGCGTCGGCGCGGCGTTCGCCACGTTGAACATCCTGACGTTGAGGGCCGGAGCGGTGGTGAACGCGGTCACCCCGAGCAGCAGGGAGAGCGCGATGGCGGCGACCGGACTGTGCGCGGTCAGCGCCAGGACGGCCAGTACGAGCGTGGAGGCGGTGATGCCGCCGAAGAGCGTCCCGAAGAGGCGCGCGTCGGCGATCCGGCCGCCGATGAACGTACCGATCAGCGCGCCGACGCCGAAGAGCGCGAGCACCGTCGGTACCCAGCTCTCGGCGAGGCCGGCGGTGTCGGTGAGCAGCGGCGAGAGGTACGAGAAGAGCGCGAAGACCGCGGCGCCATTCAGGGCCGTGGCGGTCAGCGCCAGCCAGACCTGCTTGTCCTTGTAGATGGTCAGCTCGCGGCGCAGCTGCGGGCGGTCGTCGCCGGTGGGCACGGCCGTCCGCGGCACCAGCGCGACCACGCCGATCAGGCCGATCGCGGCCAGGCCGGCCACGGCCCAGAAGGCGGCGCGCCACCCGGCGTGCTGGCCGAGCAGTGCGCCGGCCGGGACGCCCGCGATATTGGCGATGCTCAGGCCGCCGACCATCACGGCCATTGCGCGGGCCCGTGCGGTCACCGGCACCAGGGAGACGGCGACCGCCGCGCCGACCGCCCAGAAGCCGGCACAGGCCAGTGCGCTCACGACGCGTGAGGCGAACAGCACGCCGTAGGACGGGGCCAGGGCGCCGGCCGCCTGGCCCAGACCGAAGACGGCGAGCAGCGCGATCAGGGTCGTCCGGCGGGGGAGGCGGAGCGTCGCGGCGGCGAGCACCGGTGCGCCGACCACCATGCCGATCGCGAACGCGGAGACGAGGAGTCCGGCCTGCGGAATGGAGACCTGCAGGTCGCGGGCGAGCGGCTGGAGGATGCCGGAGAGCATGAACTCGGACGTGCCGAGAGCGAAGACGGCCAGGCCGAGGACGTACACGGCTATGGGCAGGCGGGCGCGGTCGGGCGGTGCTGGCATGTCAGCTACTAACAGCGGTAGGACGGCTTACATTCCCGGGCCTGCCGGGTCTGCCGGGTCTGCCGGGCCTGCCGGCCTCACGTCGCGTACGAGACCCATGCCCGGCCCCGGACCCGGCCCTGGTCCCGGCCCCCGGCCCTGCCCCCGGATCCTGCCCAGATCCTCACCGAGCCCGAGGGCGACCGGTGAACGGCGACCGGTGAACGGCGACCGGCGGCCGGCGGCCGGCAAAGCCCGCCCCCCTACGTCCCCCGCAGCAAATCCAGCTCCGTGGCGAGGTTGCGGCGGGCGAGGTGTTCCCAGCGGTCGTAGCCGCGGAGGGTGCGGAACAGGCGGGGGAGGGAGAGGAGTTGGGACAGTACGGCGGAGCGGCCGGCGATGAAGTCGGGGTCGGGGACGAAGGCGTACTCGTCGCGGACCGCGGCGGCGTAGGTGGCGTACTCGTCGGGGGAGCCGGCGAGCACCGCGAGGTCGGCGTCGCACAGGACCTCGCCGTCGGGGTCGTCGGGCGCCGGGTCGTGGGTCACGGTGAGCCGCACCAGACGGGCGACCTCGGCCGTGCGCGCGGGGCCGATGCCCAGCTCGGGCAGTGCGCGTTCGGCGAGGGCCGCACTGCGTTCCTCGTTCTCGGAGCGGTCGGGGCGGTAGACGGCGTCGTGGAACCACGCCGCCAGCTGGACGGTGGTCAAGTCGTCCGCGTACTCGGCCAGTTCGTCGATGCGGTAGAGGACCGAGGTCAGATGCTCGACGTTGTGATAGCGGCGGTGCGGCTCGCGCCAACGGGACAGCAGGTTGTCCGCGTACGGGGCGGGGTCGGGTGCGGTGGGGTGCTTTTTGCCGCGGGCCTCGGCGACGGTCACGGCCCAGCGCTGCCGCAGCTCCGGCGCCGGGTCGGTGGTGTCTGCCGTATGGGACACGGGAGTCATGTCAGCCATTGTGCCCCGGGCCCCGGGAAATACGGGGCGGAGGGCGATGCCCGGTCAGGTTCGGGGCGGTCCGGGGCGTGGCGCGGCGCCCGTCGTGCGGCGCTCACCTGGGCGGCGCCCACTGGTCGGTGCCCGGTCGGTGCCCACTGGCCGACGCCCGCCGGTCGGCGGACGGGCATCCGGGTAGGTGCACGGCTGAGGCGTATGAGTGAGGCGTATGGGTGAGGCGCATGGGCGGATTCCGGTCGCACCGGTGGCTAGGTGACCCCCGGAGTGCCGGGCGGCCCGTAGTCTGGGATATTGGACTAGACCTGTTGTACTGGCATTCCGTCCCGTCACGCCGTCACATCGTCATCGAAGGATTGGGTCATATGAGCAAGCGCGCGCTCCTGGAGGTGATCGCGCTCGGCCCGCAGGACGCGGTCGCGGCCCAGGCCGGCGGGGCCGACCGCCTGGAGCTGGTCACGGACATGGCGGCCGATGGGCTCACCCCGCCGCGTGCCGCGTTCGCCGCGATCCGGGCGGCCGTCGACATCCCGCTGCGGGTGATGCTGCGGGCCGCCGACGGCTTCGCGGCCGGTGATGTGACGGCGCTGTGCGAGGAGGCCGCGGCACTGCGGGCGGAGGGCGCCGAGGAGTTCGTCCTCGGGTTTCTGACGCCGGACGGGCGGCCGGATCTTGCTGCGGTGGCGGCGCTGGCCGAAGTGATCGACGGCTGCCGGTGGACCTTCCACCGGGCGATCGACCGGGCCGCCGACCGGGACGCGCTGCGCAAGGAGCTGTCGGGGGCAGCCGGCGTCGCCGGGCTCGACACCTATCTGACGGCCGGTGCCGCGCAGGGCGTCGACGACGGGATGCCGACGCTGCGGGCCGAGCAGGCGCGCAGGGCGGCGGGCGAGCCCGGCTATGCGCCGCGCATCCTGGTCGGCGGCGGGCTCGGGCTCGGTCATCTGCCGGCGCTGCGTGCGGCCGGGCTCGACGCGTTCCACATCGGGGGCGCGGCCCGGCCCGCCGGCTGGTCGGCACCGGTGGAGGCGGCGGCGGTGCGGGAGTGGCGGGAGGCGCTGGACCAGCCTGTCGCGCAGCGCGTCTGACACTTCGCGCAGCGCGTCTGACACTTCGCGCAGCGCGTCTGACACTTCGCGCAGCGGTGACACATTCAGCAGGCGGCCGGTCCTCAGCGCCCGGCCAGCTGGTCCGGCAGCGCCGCCGCATGGATCACCGTCAGGCCGGACACCGGACGGGTCAGGCATACGTACAGGCGGCGCAGGCCGGTCCGTTCGTCCGGTTCGCCGTCGACGATCGCGGCCGGCTCGTCCAGGACGACGTAGTCGTACTCCAATCCCTTGGCGAGCGTGGCGGGCACCAGCGTCAGCCGGGCCTCGGCCGAGGTCTCCTCACCGGGCGCCAGGCAGGCCACGCCCGCTGCCTCCAGCGCCGCGCGCAGCGCCGGAATACGCGCCTCCGCGGCGATCAGGCCGATCGAGCCTTCCTTCGCCAGCGCATCGTCGCAGGCCGCGAGGGTGGCGGTGGTCAGGTCCACCGGTTCGACCGTACGGATCTCGAAGTCACCCGCCGACTCGCGGATGGAGGTGGCTTCCATCAGGTCGGGGGCGATGGCGGGCAGCAGCCGGGACGCGTAGGCGATGACCTCGCGCGGTACGCGGAAGCCCTGGGTGAGTTCCTCGACGGTCGAGCCGGGCTTGCCCAGATGGGTCAACGCCTCCTGCCAGGTGTTGGTCGCCCACGGGGTGGTGCCCTGCGCGATGTCGCCGAGGATGGTCGCGGAGCCCGTGGTGCAGCGGCGGCCGACCGCGCGGTACTGCATGGGGGAGAGGTCCTGCGCCTCGTCGAGAACCACATGGCCGAGGGACGGGGTGCGCGCGACCAGATCCATCGCCTCGTCGATCAACACCGCGTCCGCGGAAGACCACTTGGCGCTCTTCACGCTGCGGGCCGGCTTGGTCCACAGGATCGTCTTCTGCTCCTCCGGCGTCAGGATCCCCTCGGCCTGCGCGGCCAGGAACTCCGCGTCGCCCAGCAGCCGCAGCACCAGCTTTGCCGGGTCGACCGGCGGCCAGACCGCCTTGACCGCGGCCTTCACGGCGGGGTTACGGGCCACCGCGTCCTGCACCCGGTCGTCCGGGGCCTCGCCCGCCTGCTCCATCCGGACCAGTACGGCATGCGCGATCCGCTGCGGCAGCGCCTCGCGGGCCGCGCCGTAGCGGATCTCACGGTCCGCCAACTCCTGTATGAGTTCTTCGAGTTCATAGGCAGGTACGCGCCAGCGGCGGGAGCCGCGGACGACCACACAGGGCTCCTGCGGCATCGTGATGTGCGAGCGGACCGCCCGCCGCAGCACCTCCGCCATCCGCGCGTCGCCCTTGACCGCCGCGGCGGCCGCCTCGTCCGTGCCGCGGACGTCCACATGGCCGACCAGATCGTCGACCGTGGCCTGCTTGACCTCCAGCTCGCCGAGGGCCGGCAGCACCTGCTCGATGTAGTTCAGGAACGAGCGGTTCGGGCCGATGACGAGGGTGCCGGCGCGGGCCAGCCGCTCGCGGTGCGCATACAGCAGATAGGCGACACGGTGCAGGCCGACGGCCGTCTTGCCGGTGCCCGGCGCCCCCTGCACGCAGACCGAGCCGCCGATGCCGGCCCGTACGATCTCGTCCTGCTCCGGCTGGATGGTGGCGACGATGTCCCGCATGGGGCCGACGCGCGGGCGCTCGATCTCGGACTGGAGCAGCCGGCTGGTCTGTTCCGCCTCCGCGGGGTCGGTGAGGTGTTCGTCCTCGTAGGCGGTCAACTCGCCTGCGGTGTAACCGAAACGGCGGCGCAGCTTGAGATCCATCGGGTCCTTCTTGGAGGCCCGGTAGAACGGCTGGGAGACGGGCGCGCGCCAGTCGATGACCATGGGGTCGCCGTCGGCGTCGTGGACATGCCGCCGGCCGATGTAGAAGTTCTCTCCCACGGCGCCTTCGGCGAGGTCGAGACCGGGCGCGTGGAGATAGTCGAGGCGGCCGAAGAAGAGCGGGGTGTGGGAGAGGTCGGCGAGCGCCTTGATCCGGGCGTCGATCTCGCCCTGGAGGACTTCGGCGTTGACCCAGTTCGCGGTGACATCGGCGATGTTCAGCGCCTCGGCGTCCTCGCGCATCGCACGCAGGGCGGAGCGGGAGGCGGCCAGGTGGGACTTCTCGCGCTGGAGGGGGTCGGGGCTGGTCCCGGCCTCGGTGCGTAGCGGAGGTGTTGAGGGGTGGTGGTCGGGTGACGGGGGAGAGCTTTCGGTGCGTAGCGCCGGCGGTGAGGGGTGGTGGTCGGGTGACGGGGGAGAGCTTTCGGTGCGAAGCGCCGGCGATGAGGGGTGGTGGTCGGGTGACGGGGGAGAGCTTTCGGTGCGAAGCGCCGGCGATGAGGGGTGGTGGTCGGGTGACGGGTGGGCGTGCGAGGGCACGGCGTTGCCTCCGGTGGCAGGTACTTCGGCGGGCGCGCCGAGGTACGCGGGCGCGGCGGGCCGGTGTCGGTGCGTAGCGCAGGTCATGCGCCCCGCGGGTCAGCGGCGTGAAGCGAAGGACCGGCCGGTTTCCGACCGGTCGGCGGCACTCCTCGACGGGAGGCAGGCAGACGCGCGATTGTAGTCAGCGGCTCAGAACCGCGCCAATGGATTTACGGTGGCTTGCGGCGGCCCTTCCGGGGATCGCACACCCTGAGAGGCCCGTAAGTCTCCAGTAGGGGCGGAGTGGGTCTGGAGACTGACTTCCGGCCCTTGAAGGATGGACCTATGGACCGATGTGCTGCAATCGCGTGAATTTCATCATGGAGGCATGAGCAGCGCAGCGATTCCCCCAGGTTCTGTCCACCCGATCTCACTCCATCCGGTCAAGGGCGCCACGGCCCTCGGCACGGACGCCGGGCGTGGTGCGGCGCCCGCCCATGAGCACCGCTATGTCGTCGGCAACGCACTCCGCGCGATCAAGGTCTTCGTCACGGCCGCCTTCGGCGTCGTCGTCATGGGCGAGTATGCGGATGATCCACGGACGCCCGAGCCCAAGGCGGGCTGATGCCAAGGCCGGCTGATGCGAAGGTCGACTGATGCCAAGGCCGACTGACTGCACGGACGACGGCATTCACGTTTCGCGGACGACCGCTCTTACGGACGACCGCTCGCGCGGACGACCGCTTTCACCGACGGCCGCTTTCACCGATGGCCGCATCCCGTGCCGCCGCCGTATGTAGCTGAGCGCGTACGCCGCCCGACCCCGTGCGCACAAAACGCGCACCATGGTGGGAAGGAAGGCATATCCCTCGTGCAGGAACCACGCTCACCACGCGCGCGAGCGCGTACGAGAACCCGGCTCCGCGTCGACATCCGGATGACCGGAAACCGTTACGGACGGTCGGCCGCGATCCATTAGCGTCACCGCAGAGGGCGTGCTCAGGGCAACGGGGAGGGGTCAACGGGTGTCTGCCGCCGAGGGGATGCGGACGGGGAGACGGGGCTGGGGGCAGGGCATCGTCCGCCCTCGCGTGGTGCTCGCAGCGGCGCTGCTCATGGCCTCGCTGGCCGGTCTGTGGGTGCTGTACCAGCTCCTGCCGATGCCGATGTCCGACATAGCGGTCTACCGCGCCGAGGGACAGGCCGCCTCGGTCGGCGGTGATCTCTACGGCTTCACGGTCACCAAGTGGGCTCTTCCGGCCACCTACCCGCCCTTCGCCGCGGTGCTCTTCATACCGACCACATGGATCTCGCTCAGCACCCTCAAGGTCGTCGCCGTGCTCGTCAATGCGGCGCTCCTCGCGTTGCTGGTCCATCTCTCCTGCAAGGCCGCCGGCCTGCGCAAGGCCACCCGCACCGCGCCCGTCATCCTGACCGCCACCGCGCTCGGCCTCTGGCTGGAGCCGGTCTTCCAGACCTTCGTCTTCGGGCAGGTCAACCTCGCGCTGACCTGCCTGGTCCTGTGGGACCTCTCCCGTCCGGACGGCGCGCGCTTCAAGGGGTTCGCCACCGGCATTGCGGCAGGCATCAAGCTCACCCCCGCGATCTTCGCCCTCTATCTCCTCGTCACCGGCCGGGTGAAGGCCGCCTTCACCGTCCTCGGCGGATTCCTGGCGTCGGCACTGCTGGGCTGGCTGGTCCTGCCCGATGCCAGCATCGAGTTCTGGACGCGGCGGATGTTCGAGACCGGCCGGGTCGGCAAGGTCTGGATCGTCGACAACCAGTCCCTCCAAGGGCTGATAGCCCGCGTGCTGCACAACCCCGAGCCCGGCCTCCTCTGGGCGGTGCCCGCGCTGCTGACCGCCGCGGGCGGGCTGTACGCCGCCCGCCGGGTGTATCTGCGACGCGGCCTGGACAGCTGGGGCGTGCTGTGTACGGCGGTCACGGCGCTGCTGGTGTCGCCGATCAGCTGGTCCCACCACTGGGTCTGGTGCGTGCCGCTGCTCGTCGCGCTCGCCGCCCACACCCGGCGCAGCCCGTGGCGCAGGGCGCTGCTGGTCGCCGTCACCCTCGCGTTCACCGCCCGCACGATGTGGATCATCCCGCACACCGGCGACCTCGACCTGTACTTCTCCTGGTGGCAGCAGCCGTTCGCGGCGCCGTACCCGGTGCTCGGTCTCGCCCTGCTGGCGGCCGTGGTGTGGTGGACGCGGCAGCCATCCGGCGTCCCCGGCACCCCGGGCCGCCGTCTCCCGGCGCCGCGCACCGAGCAGGAACTGCCCAGCGCGTCCCGGGCGGTCTGAGCGGCCGGTCCGGATGGTCCGGATGGTCCGGACGACCTGGACGACCTGGACGGCCCGGCCCGAGCTGGGCTCGTGGGCCGGGCCGGGCCGGTGGACCGTGGGCCGGTGAACCCGCGGGCCCGTGATGGGCCCCGCGGGCCCAACATTCTCGTCCGTCGCCTCAGACGTCCTCGCCTCAAACGTCCGTCGCCTCAGACCTCCTCGCCTCAGACGTCCGTCGCCTCAGACGTCCTCGTCCGCCGCCAGCAGCTCATCCGCGTCCACGATCCGGTACGCATAGCCCTGCTCGGCCAGGAAGCGCTGACGGTGCGCCGCAAAGTCCTGGTCGATGGTGTCGCGCGCGACGACCGAGTAGAACCGCGCCTCGTGCCCGTCCGCCTTGGGACGCAGCACCCGGCCCAGCCGCTGGGCCTCCTCCTGGCGCGAGCCGAAGGTGCCGGACACCTGGATCGCGACGGTGGCCTCGGGAAGGTCGATCGAGAAGTTCGCGACCTTGGAGACGACGAGCACCGAGATCTCGCCCTCCCGGAAGGCGCCGAAGAGCTTCTCGCGCTGCGCGTTGGTCGTCTCGCCCTTGATCACCGGGGCGTCCAGATGCTCGCCCAGCTCGTCCAGCTGGTCGATGTACTGGCCGATGACCAGCGTCTGCTGTCCCTGATGCCGGCGGACCAGCGCCTCGGTCACGTTCTGCTTGCTGGCGGTGGTCGCGCAGAAGCGGTACTTCTCCTCGGTCTCGGCCGTCGCGTACGCCAGCCGTTCCGAGTCGGTCAGATTGACCCGCACCTCGACGCAGTCCGCAGGGGCGATGTAGCCCTGCGCCTCGATCTCCTTCCACGGAGCGTCGAAGCGCTTCGGCCCGATGAGCGAGAAGACGTCCGACTCCCGGCCGTCCTCACGCACCAGCGTCGCGGTCAGTCCCAGCCGCCGCCGCGCCTGCAGATCGGCGGTGAACTTGAAGACCGGCGCGGGCAGCAGATGCACCTCGTCATAGATGACCAAACCCCAGTCCCGGGAGTCGAACAGCTCCAGGTGCGGGTAGACGCCCTTCCGCTTGGTCGTCAGCACCTGGTACGTGGCGATGGTGACCGGCCGGATCTCCTTCTTCGTCCCGCTGTACTCACCGATCTCCTCCTCGGTCAGCGAGGTCCGCTTCACCAGCTCGTGCTTCCACTGCCGGGCCGAGACCGTATTCGTCACCAGGATCAGCGTGGTCGCCTTGGCCTGCGCCATCGCGCCCGCCCCGACCAGCGTCTTGCCCGCGCCGCACGGCAGCACGACCACACCCGACCCGCCGTGCCAGAAGCCCTCGACCGCCTGCTGCTGGTACGGCCGCAGCGCCCAGCCGTTCTCGTCCAGCTCGATCGGGTGCGCCTCGCCGTCGACATAGCCGGCCAGGTCCTCGGCCGGCCAGCCCAGCTTCAGCAGCGTCTGCTTGATCTGCCCGCGCTCGGAGGGGTGGACGACGACGCTGTCCGGGTCCAGCCGCGCCCCGACCAGCGGCTGCACCTTCTTCGACCGGAGGATCTCCTCCAGCACCGGGCGGTCGGTGCAGGTCAGCACCAGGCCATGGGCGGGGTGTTTGGTGAGCGTGAGCCGACCGTAGCGGGACATGGTCTCGGCGATGTCGACCAGCAGCGCGTGCGGCACCGGGTACCGGGAGAACTGCACCAGCGCATCGACGACCTGCTCGGCGTCGTGCCCGGCCGCCCGCGCGTTCCACAGCCCGAGCGGGGTCACCCGGTAGGTATGGATGTGCTCCGGCGCCCGCTCCAGCTCGGCAAAGGGCGCGATGGCCCGCCGGCAGGCATCGGCCAGCTCGTGGTCCACCTCCAGCAGCAGCGTTTTGTCGCTCTGGACGATGAGGGGTCCGTTCACGCGCCTCGCCTTTCGCTTCCTGGCCGTCGACCGCCGGTACGGGCCGCAGACCTCGGCCGTTGATCACGCCCGCGGCTCTCGGCCGCAGATACGGCCAAACGTCCAGTGTGCCGCATTCCTGCGCGGGACGGTTCCGCGTCGCCCAGGACGGGCCGCTGCCCTGTGTGTCAGTCCGTCCGTACCTTCCGGTGGGGAGAAAAAACCCCTGCTCCCAGCGGGCACCACGCTGCTGAGCTGCGCGAACGATGCGTACTGATCACGGACAACGAAGGCGGTCTGCTGTCGCACATCGCGGGCGAGGCGGAGCGCGTTCAACTCAGCATGGGAGCGGAGCTTCTGGACCATGCCCGCGCGCTGCTCGCTGACAGCGCGGTGACGGAAGACCAACCGCGATGCCTGGCTTGCCGGCTCGCCGAGGCGCCGGCTGACACGCTCAGCATCGCGGAAGGCAGAGAGGGCCGTCGTCCGTGACGGGGCGGACGTCGGTGGTGCGGGACAGGCGCAGGACCGCCGGCGATGGACGGACGGCCCCTGCGCGACAAGGGGGCCCACCAGGTGGCTCGGGCCGCGGCGCCCGCCCGCTCCTCAGACCGAGTCGTCCGCCAGCTCCGCCACCCCCGTGATCCGGTGCAGCGGGTACGTCCGGACCTCGTCGGAGGTGTGGTCGTAGGCCGTCACGAAGCCGCCTTCGACGCGTACGGGCGCGATGACGCGCTGGCTGGCGGCGCCGTCGGCGTTGACGTAACCGATCCACAGGGCGGAGCGGGTCAGGACCGCGGCCTGCATGGTGGCGAGGGTCTCGGCGGAGGTGGTGCGGGGGAGGGCGCCGGGGGCCGGAGCGGGGGCGTGGACGGGCTTGCGTTCCGCGGTGGCGGCGAGATCGCCGGCGCGGATCGCGCGTACCGCCGCGGCGAGCAGGGCCGGGTCGGGGGACGGCGGGCCGTCGGGGACCGGGGTGGGGGCGGTGCGCGGCGGGGTGCGGTGGGTGTCGGCGCGGGCGATCAGGACGTCGCCGGCGGCGGATTCGGCGGCCGGGGCGTAGCCCATCGCCCGCAGGCCGTCGAGGAGTTGGTCGGGGGCGGTCTGGGCGGCGAGCACGGTCGGGGCGAGCCGGCGCAGGCGGAGGGTGGCGGCGCGGCGGTCGGCGAGGATCTCGGAGAGCAGCGCGTCGTCGTCGCAGCGGACGTAGGCGGTGGCCGCGCCGATCCGCAGCCGGCCGTGCTTACGGGCCACATCGTCGATGAGGTAGGCGAGCGGCTGCGGCACCGGGGTGCGGGAGTGGGTGGTGAGGAACTCCTGCAGCTCGGCGGCGGAGCGGCCGGCGTCCAGGGCCCGGCGTACGGAGGCGGGGGTGAAGCGGTAGACCGTCGCGCCGCCCTTGGACTCGATGTCGGCGAGTACGCCGAGCGCCTCGGCGAGCGGGCGGTGCAGCGGGCCGGGGGCGACGGCGGTCAGGTCCGCCTGGAGGAGGACGTGGTCGACGGGTTCGGGCAGGAGCGGGGCGAGGAGGGCGGCGGCGCGGGCCACGGCGGCGCCCATGTCTGTGGGGGTGGGAGTCGCGGGGGTAGAGGCCGCGGGGGTGGGAGCCGCGGAGGTGTGCGAGGTGGCGTCGATCAGGGCGCGGCCGTGGGTGGAGAGCGCGCCGCGGCCGGTCACCCCGAGCAACTCGGCCTCGGTGAGGGTCCATTGGGCGAGGCGTGAGCGGAGGTCGTCGGCGGGGGCGGGAGGGGACCCGGCGCGTCCGGCGCCTTGGGTGCCGCCGTCGACGGCGGCTGCCGCGGACGGCGGCCTGCCCACGGCCGGTGCCGGAGCCGGTCCCGCGGCCGTGCCACTGCGCAGCGGGCGCTCCCACCGCAGCCGGGACAGCACCGCCGCGCCCGGTACGGACGTGCCGGGCGGCAGGGCGGCGAGCAGGGCGAGGGCGCGGCGGCGGACCTCGGGGGCCGGGGAGCGGTCGAGGTGCGGGCCGAGGGCGGCCAGCGCGCGGCCCTTGGCGTCGGCGCTGCCGACGATGCCCGGGGCGCGGGTCGCGGTGAGCCAGCCGGCCGCCAGTACGGCCCAGCGCTCGTGGTCGGGCAGCTGCAGCCACTCCTCGGCGGCCGGGGTGGCCGCGAACCGCTCGTCGGCCTCGCCGTCGGAGGCGATCAGCCCGGCCGCGTAGGCGAGTTCGAGCCAGAAGGCGGCGAGCTGCTCGGTGGTGTCCAGGGCGGCCGCGGTCCGCTTGAGGTCGCGGACGCTCATGCCGCCCGCGCGCAGGACGGCCGGCCCGCCCAGGTCCCACTCCTTGAGCAGCTCCTCGACGGTCGCCAGGGCCGTGAACGCCTGGCTCGCGGCGGCGTTGTCCACAAGCTGTGGATCACGTTCCGTGGCGGGGGAGAGCGCGGGCGGGGCCGGCTCGGGGGTGTGGTGGGCCCGCCCGCCGCGCAGATGGAGCGCCGCTTCCCGCGGCAGGACCACATTGCGGGCGCCCGCCGGGATCAGCAGACCCCGGTCCAGCAGCCACTGCAGATGCGGGGCCGGACGGTCGGTGACCCCGCCGTAGGGCGGGCCCCACAGCAGCTTGTCGAGGACGGCGACGGATTCGGCGGGCGCGGTGTCGAGCAGCGCGGCCATCCGGGAGCGGTCGGTGAAGAGCCCGCCGAGCGCGGCGACCGCGGTGACCGGATCGTGGGTGGTGGGCAGGCCGGCCGCGGCGATGATCTCCTGGAGCCGCCCCGGCGACATCCCCGCCGTGGCCTCGGCGACGGCCGGGCCCAGGCCGGTCGGCGACGGATGCGTGGCGCTGGGGCTGAGCAGCTCGCGGGCCGTACGCACCAGCCGCAGCCGGTCGTCCGGGCCCCACACCAGCGCCTGCGCACGCAGCTGTGCCACCGCCCGGGGCAGCTCGGCGGCGACCGCCGGGTCCCCGGCGTCCCCGGCCATCAGCGCGCCCAGCGTGTCGTACGGGCACGGGTCGGGCGCCACCGCCAGCGCCTCGGCGGTCTGCAGCGCGAAACGGTCGAGCCGCTCCACCGCGCGGACGACCGACGCCCGCGTTCCGGCCCGGGTGGCGAGCTGGGTGACATCGCCGGGAACCGGATGGAGCAGGTCGGGCCGTGCCCGCAGCAGCCCGATGAGCCCGCTGTCGGTGCGGGTCCTGAGCTCCTCGGCGAGGGTGCGGGGGGTACCGGTCATTCGTCCTACGTTAGCGGGGCGGGGCAGGGCGGGGGACCGTGTGGCGGCCCGGTATCCGCGGAGCGCCGCCACGGCGTCCGTACGCCACCCGTACGCCACCCCGCCCCGCTCCCCGCGGCCTCCGGTCCGGCGGCCGGCCGAAGCGGTACCGTCGGGGCAGCAACCAGCGGACGCCGCAGGGGATTTCGTGGGGATCGAGAGCGATCAGCTCGTCTATGACTATCTGAGCCGGGTGGGCGACCTGGCCCAGCAGCGGGGGCTGCCCGCCGCCACGCGGATGCGGCTGGTCACCGGGCTCCGGGCCGAGATAGACGGACAGCAGGCCGGTTCGGTGTCCGGGGTGAAGCGGATTCTGGCCCGGCTGGGGACGCCGGAGGCGGTGGTCGCGGCCGCGGGGAGCGCGGCGGACCGGCAGCCGGGGGCGTCCTGGGGCGGTCCGGCGGCGCGGCAGGGGCCGGCGGGCGGCGATGTCCCGGGAGCGGGGCCCGCCGTGCCGCCGGGCCCGCAGTCCGTGCAGCCGTCGCGGCCCGTGCAGCCGTCGCGGCCCGCGGAGCGCCCGTGGAGCGCCGCACGCGACAAGCTCACCGGTCTGGCCCGGCGCAGCGGGCCGGCGGGCAAGCCACCGGCGCCCGGCAAGAACTCCCCGCAGGGCAAGGTGCCCGCCCCGCGCGACGGGGCGGGCGACACCGTGCCGTCGGTCGGCCTGCCGCCGCATCTGGCCGGTGCGGACGAACTGGGCGACGACGGGGACGGGCCCGACTGGTGGCGGGTGGAGCCCGCGCCGTTCGGGCCGGGGGAGACCGTTCCGGGGTTCGTCGGCGGGATCGAGATCCCCGAGATATGGGACCGGCCCAAGGACGACCCGCTGTCGTTGCGGAAGGACGGCACCGACGGGGACGAGGCGCAGGGCGCGGAGGAGGACGGTGCGGCGCCGGCCGGGCGGCCGCTGCGCCGGCTGGTGCGGGTGCTCCGCCGGCGGCGCGGCGCGGCGGCCGGGGCGGCGCCCGTGGCCGGAGCCCCGGACGAGGTCGTGGCGGTGCCCGCGCGCGCACCGCTCAGCCCGGTCCTGACGCTCGCCGTGCTCCTGCTGGTGGCCGGTGCCGCGCTGGGCTCGTGGCTTGCGCTGGCGGGCGGCTGGGGGCTCGCCTACGTATCGCGGCGGCTGAGCCGGGCCGAGGCCAAGTTCGCGGCGCTCGGCGTGCCGGGGATCGTCGTCGGCGGGCTGCTGGTGTGGCTGTGGGGCCGGTTCGACGGGCGGTGGGGCGAGCCCCTCGCCCAGGGCCGGCTGGGGCAGGAGATGGCCGACGGGCTGCCGGGGGTCGTGCGGGTGGCGGCGGTCGCCTCGGCGCTGTTCCTGGTGTGGCGGATGCGGCGGGTGCCGCGCTGAGGTGTCTCGGGTGCCGCGCCGAGGTGTCCCGGGTGCCGCGCCGAGGTGCCTGCGGGACCCGGTCCTGGCTGCCGCAGGCACAATGGCAGGCATGGCTGCACACCCGCTGACGGTCGGCTTCGACCTGGACATGACGCTGATCGACTCCCGGCCGGGCATCAGGGCCGCGTATCAGGAGCTGTCGGCCAGGACCGGCACCTTCATCGACGCGGACCTCGCCGTGAGCCGGCTGGGGCCCCCGCTGGAGGAGGAGATCCGGCGCTGGTTCCCCGCGGAGCGGGTGGCCGAGGCCGCCGGTCTCTACCGCGCGCTGTACCCGGAGTACGCGGTCGCGGGATCATCCGCGATGCCCGGCGCCCGGGAGGCCGTCGACGCGGTGCACGCCGCGGGCGGCCGGGCGATCGTGGTGACCGCCAAGTACGAGCCCAACGCCAGGCTGCACCTGGAACACCTCGGCCTCGGCGTGGACGCCCTCTTCGGCTCCCTGTGGGCGGCAGACAAGGCCGAGGCGCTGCGCAAGCACGAGGCGCAGGTCTACGTCGGCGACCACATCGGTGACGTCGTCGGGGCGCACACCGCGGGTGCCCGGTCCGTCGCCGTCGCCACCGGTCCGTGCGACGCCACGGAGCTGCGCACGGCCGGCGCCGAGGTGGTGCTCGCGGACCTGACGGAGTTCGTGCCCTGGCTGGAGCGCTATGTGGCGGAGCGGGCGGACGGCGGCGAGGCCGCCGCCATCTGACGGCGCTGAGCGGTGGCGGAACGGATCACTCCGGCCGCGGCGACCAGAAAACCGAGACCCATCAGCATGCACAGCCAGTAGAAGACGGACGGCAGCGGTTCGGTCCCGAGGAACAGCGGCGCCACCGTGGCGAGAGTGGCCACTGCGCCAACTAGGAACATGATCGCGCCGATTCGGACCAGTAGATCCCCGGCCTGGGGAGTTTCGTCAGACACCTGACCAGGGTAAGTCCGGGCCAGAAGCACTGAGGATCCACCCGGCGGCGTCTTGTCACCGGCCTTGGGACCATTAGCCTTGGTGACGGCGGGTCCTGAGGCCCGCTGCACTGCTCTCCAGCCCCTTTCCCGCTCTCGGCTCCCGCCCGGGGCGGGCGAGACCCCCACCCCGCAGTTTCCGCAGTAGACCCGACCCAGTTTTTTCCATCGAGTACGAGGACGAGGACAGACGTGCCTACCGGCAAGGTCAAGTGGTTCAACAGTGAGAAGGGCTTCGGCTTTCTCTCCCGCGATGACGGCGGTGACGTCTTCGTACACTCGTCGGTGCTGCCCGATGGCGTAGCCGCACTCAAGCCTGGCCAGCGCGTCGAATTCGGCGTCGTCGCCGGGCAGCGCGGCGACCAGGCTTTGACCGTGACGCTCCTCGACCCCGCACCCTCGGTGGCCGCGGCGCAGCGCCGCAAGCCCGACGAACTCGCCTCGATCGTCCAGGACCTGACCACGCTGCTGGAGAACGTCACCCAGCAACTGGAGCGCGGCCGTTACCCGGACAAGGTGCACGGCGCGAAGATCGCCGGCATGCTGCGCGCAGTCGCCGACCAACTGGACGTCTGAGCACGCCGGCCCGCGGACGGCCGCAGCCGGCCGTCACACGCGCCACAACTCACACGCGCCACAACTCACATGCGGCACAACTCGCGCCGCATACGTCACACACTGCATACATCACACACTGCATACATCACACGAAGTGCAGCGCATCGCGGCCGAGGGGCGGAACCAGCCCCTCGGCCGCGGCGCGGGTGAGCAGCCCGCGCACCGCGGCATAGCCGTCCTCGCCGAGGTCGGCGGTGAACTCGTTGACGTACAGCCCGATGTGCTGGTCGGCGACGTTCGGATCCATCTCCTGGGCGTGCTCCAGGACGTACGGCCGGGAGGCCTCGGGGTCGTCCCAGGCCATCAGCACGGAGCTGCGGACCGCCGCCGCGAGGTCGCGCAACGCCCGCTCGCCCAGCGACCGCTTGGCGATGATCGCGCCGAGCGGGATCGGCAGGCCGGTGGTCAGCTCCCAGTGCTCGCCCATGTCCGCCAGGCAGACCAGGCCGTAGTTCTGGTACGTGAAGCGCGCCTCGTGAATGACCAGGCCCGCATCGACCTTGCCGTCACGCACGGCCGGCATGATCTCGTGGAACGGCAGCACCACGATCTCCCCGACCCCGCCCGGCACCTCGGCCGCCGCCCACAGCCGGAACAGCAGATACGCCGTGGACCGCTCACTGGGCACCGCGACCGTCTTGCCCGCCAGATCCGCGGCCGGGCCCTGCTCCCTGGTCAGCACCAGCGGCCCGCAGCCGCGCCCCAGCGCGCCGCCGCAGGGCAGTAGCGCATAGTCCTGGAGTACCCACGGCAGCACCGCGTACGACACCTTCAGCACATCGAACTCACCGCGCTCGGCCATGCCATTGGTGAGGTCGATATCGGCGAAGGTGACCGCCAGCTCCGGCGCGTCCGGGACGCGGCCGTGCGCCAGCGCATCGAAGACGAAGGTGTCGTTCGGGCACGGCGAGTACGCGATGTTCAGCGGCCGGGTCACGGGGTCCTCCTCAGGGACGTGGGGGTCCCCCGCGTGAGCGAAGTCGAGCGTGGGGGAGGATCCGAAGCCGGTCCGGCGGCGGCCGTCAGGGCTCCGGGAAGCGTACGGAAGGCACCGGTCAGGGCGGTGAGCGCGGGGCCGATACGCCAGGCGGCGCGGTCGCGGGGGCCGACGGCGTTGGAGACCGTACGGATCTCCAGCACCGGTACACCGTGTGCGGCGGCCGCCTCGGCGACCCCGAAGCCCTCCATGGCCTCCGCCAGCACACCGGGGTGACGCGCCGCCAGCTCGGCGGCGCGGGCCGCGCTGCCGGTGACCGTGGAGACGGTCACGACGGTGCCCGACGCCGCACCGGCCGCCGCGGCGACGGCCTTGACCAGCGCCGGGTCCGGGCGGTGCGCCACCGTCCCGAAGCCGAGTTCGGTGACCGGGGTGAAGCCGTCGGGCGTCTCGGCGCCCAGGTCGGCCGCGACGATCGCGTCCGCGACCACCACGGAGCCCAGCGGCGCGCCGGACGGGGTTCCTCCGTCCGCGCCGCACGGGGTCCCCCCGTGCCCGGGGGCGAAGCCGCCGCCGATTCCGGCCGAGACGACCAGGTCGTACGGCGCCCCGGTGAGCGCGGCGGCGGTCAGCGCGGTGGCCGTGCCGGCGGCCGCGGCCGCCGGACCGACCCCGGCGGCCAGTACATCGAACGCCACCGGCGCACCCGCCGCGCGCCGCAGCGTGTACCCGCCGGGCAGCGCCGTCTCGTCGCAGGGCCCCGCCGCGGCAGCCACCGCGTCGCGCTCGGCGGCCACCGCCGTGACGACCAGGACCCGCATCGAACGGCCCTCCCGCCCTAGTCCTTCTGCTTCAGGGTGAAGTGCCACATGGTCTTGGGACCGTCGCTGCCGCTCAGCTCCGCGACCTGGAGGGTGACGTCCTTGCTGTAGGAGGTCTGGCCGGTCTGCGGGTTCTGCTGCATGAAGAGGGTGTCCGCGTCGAAGCTGCGGTACGTCTGCTTGCTGGGCTCACGCATGACGGGGCCGGCCCCGATGACGATCCAGCCGGACTTGGCGACCGACGGGTCGACACCGACGCGCACCTTCTCACCGGGGTGGACGGTGATCGTCTTGCCGCCCTTCTTGGTGATGCAGGCGGTGACGGCCGTCTTGGAGAGGACCTTGCCGTCGCCGTCGCAGCCGGGGGTGGCCTCGGCCTGCACCGTCGTCGAACCGACGGTCACGGTCGCGAGCGATGTCGGCTTCTCGCAGGCGGAGAGGGTGATGAGACCCAGGGACACGGCACCGATGGCGGCAGCGGCACGGCGGCCCTTGCCCCAGGAGATCAACGCAGCGGTCATACGGGCAGGCTATCTGGCGCCCCAGCTCACGCCACGCCCGGGTACGGCGTGCCGCGTTGCCCGTCGGGTGTCAGGCCACCCGGGGCGCCGGCGTACCGCCCCGCCGGGCCGCGCTCAGCAGTCCCCGGACGGCCAGCAGCACGCCCAGCGCCACCAGTCCCGCGGCCACCGACATGCCCACCGTGCCGATCAGCGGCAGCGAAATCCCGATCGCGCCGCCCACCACCCACGACATCTGCAGCGCCGTCTCGGACCGGGCGAACGCGGAAGTGCGCACCTCCTCGGGCACATCGCGCTGGATCATCGCGTCCAGCGACAGCTTCGCCAGCGCCTGGCACAGCCCCGCGGCCGCCGCGGCGGCGGGCACCACGACCACCGCCAGCACCGGGTAGAACACCGCCGCCAGCACCGTCGCGCACAGCGCCAGCCCCAGCATCGCCGCAATGATCGGCTCCGGCCCGCGGGCCTTCAGCCAGGCGCCCACCGCCGTCCCCAGCGCATTGCCGGTACCGGCCGCCGCCACCACCAGCCCCAGCGAGGCCGCCGCGCCCAGCCCGCCCAGCGGATGCTCGCGCAGCATGAAGGCCAGGAAGAAGGTCAGGAATCCGGAGAGCGCCCGCAGACACGCATTGGCCTGCAGACCGTGCAGCACCGACGGCCCGACCGTACGCAGCCCCGGCTTCCGCCCGCCGCCCGCCTCCCGGGCCGATGCCCGCCGGGACCCCGGCCGGGCCGACGCCTCCCGGGACGCCAGCCGGGCCCGGCTCTCGCCCTTCGCCGAGTCGACCTTGGGCGGCAGCGAGAACGACAGGAACGTACCGGCGGCAAACACCGCGAACGCCCCGTACAGCGGCCCGCCCGGCCCGAGCAGTTGCAGCCCGGCCCCGACCGGCGCCGCCACCCCCGTCGCCAGCAGCCCCGCCAGCGTCACCCGCGAATTGGCCTTGACCAGCGAAATCCGCGGGGGCAGCAGCCGCGGCACCACCGCGCTGCGGACCACCCCGTACGCCTTCGACGCCACCAGCACACCCAGCGCCGCCGGATACAGCTGGAGCCCGCCCGTTGCCACCGCGCCCGACATCGTCAACGCCAGCAGCGCCCGCGCCAGCATCGCGCCCGCCATCGCCGCCCGACGGCCGTGCGGCAGCTGGTCCAGCAGCGGCCCGATCACCGGTGCGAGCAGCGCGAACGGTGCCATCGTCACCGCCAGATACAGCGCCACCCGGCCCCGCGCCTCATCCGTCGGCACCGAGAAGAACACCGTCGAGGCCAGCGCGACGGTGATCATCACGTCACCGGCGGAGTTCACCGCATGCAGCTCGATCAGCTTGCCCAGCCCCGACTCGCCCGCACCGTGCGCATGCGTGGCGCGCCGCAGCCCGCGCGCCGCGCCGGTGAACGGTCTGTGCAGCGCACGGCCGACCGCCCGGCCCGCCCGGCCCGCCCGGCGGGCCCGGTTGTCCCCGTACCCGCCTCGCGTCGAGGCGCTCGACACCTGTGACGACTTCCGTGCGGTCCTGGACACCCTCGACACCTTCGACGCCCTTGCGGCAGCCACCTGGTCATAGTGCCCCAACTCGCCCAGGAGAGGGCACTTTCTCCATGCTGCCGCGCGAGGCGTACCGGCCCGCGGTCGCCGGTGCTGACATTTGCCCTCCCACCGAGGGGTCGTACACCGTTGAAGGGGTAGCGTGTGTAGCGCGCCACCGGCGGTCGTTCTTGGCCGCGTGCCTCCTCGCGATCCCGCAGAATGGGACGTAAGAGGTGCGCTCGACCGAAACGACCGGGCGCGGACGTCGACGCGGTCCCCTGGTCCGCTCCGCCCGCCCCGGTACCGCCGGTCGTCCGGACAGGACAAGGACAGCTCCGGCTGGCGCACTCGTGAGACGGCGTAGAAGAGAGAATCGATTCTTGTGAGTGCTGCGATGCGAAGCCGTACCCCTGACCGCCTGTGCGCCGAGGCGGTCGACCTTGCCCGGGAGGCGGCGGAGGAAGCCGCACTGCCCGGCACGGTCGGCGAGCACATCGATGCGGTGGCCGACGGAGACCGCGTCGTCACCCACCTCTTCGCCTGCAACGAAGTCGGCTACCGGGGCTGGCGCTGGGCCGTGACGGTCGCCAGGGCCTCCCGCGCCAAGATCGTCACCCTCGACGAGACGGTCCTGCTGCCCGGCCCCGACGCGCTGCTCGCACCGGAGTGGGTCCCGTGGAGCGAGCGGCTGCGCCCCGGCGACATGGGCCCCGGCGATCTGCTGCCCACCGAGGCCGACGACCTGCGCCTGGAGCCCGGATACACCGGCGACGACGTCCCGCCGCCGAACTCCCCGGTCGCCGAGGGCATGGCCGCCGACGTCGCCGATTCCGAGGAGGCGGACGTCGTCCCGGGCTCGCCCGCGATCCAGCCCGCCCCCGGGCGCGGCAGCATCGCGGCGGTCGCCGAGGAGCTGGGCATGCGCCGCGCCCGGGTCCTGTCCCGCTACGGCCTGCACTCCGCCGCCGACCGCTGGGAAGAGGCCTTCGGAGCCAAGACCCCCATGGCCCAGGCGGCCCCCGCCACCTGCGCGACCTGCGGTTTCCTCACTCCGCTCCCCGGCTCCCTGGGCCAGGCCTTCGGCGTCTGCGCCAATGAGTTCGCCCCGGCGGACGGCCGGGTCGTCTCCCTCGCGTACGGGTGCGGTGCGCACTCCGAGGCCGCCGTCATGCCCAAACCGCCGCGGCCGGCCGCGCCGGTTGTCGACGAGACGGTGGTTGAGCCGTTGTCGCTGCGTCCTGAGCGGGACGGGGGGTCGGTCGAGGAGACCGGGCCCGCCGAGGAGCTCGGCCACAGTTAGGGGCTGGGGCCTCGGCCCCACGTTGTTTTCTGCGGCGCCGTGCCGCGTTCCGTTCTTCGCCTCCGGCGGGGGGTGGGGTGTTTGGGCGGGGGCCGCTTGCTGTCCGTGGTGGGTGCCGGTGGTGGGCCGGAGGGGCCTGTGTGGTGGACTGCTTCGCTTTACGTCCACCACACAGGCC